>NZ_JCACKM010000186.1:0-11860 GCF_059505385.1 Desmonostoc vinosum | reverse complement strand
CGCGTCCCCCCGTCCGCGCGTCCCCGCGTCCCCCCGTCCGCGCGTCCCCGCGTCCTCTTTCTCCCCCCCTCCCCACGTCCCCTGCTCTCTAACAGGGGCTTCTTCGAGAATGACGTGAACATTAGTACCACCAATACCCAAGGAATTTACTCCCGCACGGCGGGGGGTATCCATTGTTTGCCATTCCCTCAGTTGAGTGTTGACATAAAAAGGACTGTTGGCGAAATCAATCTCAGGATTGGGTTGTTCAAAATTCAAGCTGGGTGGAATTACCTTGTGTTTGAGAGTCAGGGCTGTCTTAATTAGTCCTGCAACTCCCGCCGCCGCATCTAAATGCCCGATATTTGTCTTTACCGAACCGATAGCACAGAAACCTTTTTGGTTGGTACTAGCGCGAAATACTTGAGAAAGTGCTGCTATTTCAATCGGATCGCCTAGTGGCGTGCCGCTGCCATGAGCTTCAATATAGCCGATGGATTCAGGCTCAACACCAGCAATGAGTAAAGCTTCGGCTATCGCTTCTGCTTGGGCTTTGATGCTGGGTGCTGTGTAGCCTACTTTTTGTGAACCATCGTTATTGATAGCCGAGCCTTTGATGATTGCATAGATATGATCCCTGTCGGCGATCGCTTCTGTCAACCGCTTCAAAACTATAACTCCCACACCATTACCGATAATCGTCCCTTTGGCTTGGGCATCAAAAGCCCGGCAATGTCCATCAGGCGATAAAATTCCTCCTTCTTGATATAAATAACCTGTTTTCTGTGGCACGCGAATCGAAACACCACCCGCCAAAGCCATATCGCATTGATAATTTAATAAACTTTGACAAGCAAGATTAGTAGCAACTAATGAAGTAGAACAAGCAGTTTGAACCGTAATACTTGGCCCTTGTAAATTTAATTTATAAGCAACACGAGTAGTGAGAAAATCCTTATCATTGCCAATCAACTTTTGAAAACTATTCGCTGAACCAATTTGGTCTTGATTTAAATTAAAAGATTGATAACTATTCCAGCCAACACCAGCATAAATTCCCGTCCGATTTTCAGATTTATTGGAATCATATCCAGCATCTTCTAAAGCTTCCCAGGCACATTCTAAAAAAATTCGGTGTTGTGGATCAGTGAGTTCTGCCTCTTTAGGATTAAAACCAAAGAAAGCAGCATCAAATAAATCTATATTTTCTAATACGGTTCCAGATTTTACATAATTACTATCATTGAGTAACGCTGTCTCTATTCCATTAGCGATTAAATCTTCATCTGTAAAAGTAGAAATTGACTCTACTCCATTGCACAAATTTTGCCAAAACTCAGCAATATTTTTAGCTTTGGGAAAACGACCTGCCATTCCAATAATAGCTATTCCTTCCATTAGCTCATCGATTTGAGCGCTACTCATACGTCTTTTTCCTGATTAATTAAAATAATGTTGATGAAATACTTTTACTGCTCGTGCTACACCATTTTCTGCCTGAATTTTTTTACTCATTTCAACTACACGATTCCGCATAGTTTTGTTGTTAATTGCAATTTTAATTGCAGCCGCTAAACTTTCGGCGCAAAGATGATTTCTGGTAATTAGTGGTGGCCCTAAACCTGACTCAGCTAAGTGATGTGCCCAGAAATAATTTTCGTAATTATATGGGACAACAATAGAAGGAACACCAGCACGTAAAGCAGCAGCGATCGTACCAATTCCACCGTGATGTACAACTGCCATTGTTCGTGGTAATAGCCAATCAAAAGGTACCCATTCTATGGGAAAAACTTCATCCGGTAAATCAACCGTTCCATCTAAATCTTCCCCAATTAGTAATATACCTCGTTGTTGGGAAATAGAGAGCGCTTCTAGCACTAATTTTGTTAAATTTGCCGATTTCCAACCGCCTTTATTACCAAAACCAATATACACCGGTGGGGAACCAGCAGCTAAAAATTCTGCTAATTCTGTTGGTGGTTGCCAACTTTGGGGACTATCTAAAAACCAATAGCCAGTAACATCAACCCAATCAGGCCAATCAGCAGGCTTGGGTAAAAAAGCCGGGCTGTAGCCGTAAAGAAAAGGCAACTGCTGCCGATTCATTCTACTAAAAAAATCCAATAGTAAAGGCACAGGAGGCAAACCCAGAATTTGCTCTCGCCACTGATTAATAGGTTGGCGAATATGTTGCCAAAATAATTGATTAAAAAATGGATAAGTCAGCCAGTTATAAATACCATAAACACCTGCCCAAGACTGATTACTACGAGTAAAGTGATTGGGAAACATATAAGTTTGATGTAGTGGTGAAACACAAGCTGCATAACCTGGTATGCCTAACTTTTCAACAAGTTCAAAAGCCGGAAATGCGGGCGGAGAAAAAATAATTGCATCTGCATCATGACAAACATCATACAAAAGAGGTAAAACACTATCTTGAATAGGTTGTAAGCTTTGCTTATAAAAATTAGCAATCACAAAAGGATTTTGACCAAACCCATCTGCATAATCTCGATACCAAGCTTTACAGTCAATAGAAATAAATTCCAGACCCCATTTACCAACTAATTCTCGATAATCCGGTCTAGTCGCCAATCGAACTAGATGACCAGCCTTTTGTAATCCTAAACCCAACGCTATATAAGGTTGGACATCTCCGGTTGAACCCCATGTCAAAATTGTAATATGCATCAGTCTTGATAGTAGGGAACTCTTAAATAATTCGTAATTCGTAATTCGTAATTCGTAATGACGCGACGCTCCTGTGTCGCTCTAAGCGAAGCTATGCCGTAGGCTTTACGCTAACGCTATCGCGGACTCGCTACCGCTGCGCTAACGTAATTAAATTTTGTAATGGGGATTTAACCCCAACACAAAACTTGCCGATTATAGAACCGGGGGACTTAAACCTACGGAACTCTTAATAGGGAATGGGGAATTGGTGTTTGTGATTTCTTACCCTGCCTCGTCCTGCTCCTTCATCCACAGTTTCCATTTTCTACTCACTGCGTACAAATTAATCAAGTCAAATTCTTATAGTTCAGTTAACTTTTTATTCATTTTTTTTTGGCAATTTTATGCATTAATAGCTTTTGTCTATTGACAGCCTCTCTTTGCTTTTGCACACGGTTATGCATTGCCTTAAAAGCAGATTCATCTTCAGAAGTTTGACTAAGATATTGAGCTAGAGAACCAATAGTAGGATTCTGAAACATTTCCACAATTGATATATCTTGGTTCAAAAACTTTCGCATTTTACCATTAGCTTGAACTAGCAATAATGAATGACCACCCAGGTCAAAAAAATTGTCATTTATACCCACTTTTTCTAAATGTAATACCTCCTGCCAAATATTAGCGATCGCACGTTCTATTTCACTTTGCGGAGCCTGATAAGTTACGGGCAAAGTATCAGGAATTGGTAAAGCACGGCGGTCTACTTTACCATTAGGTGTCAGCGGCAAAACCTTTAATACCACAAACACAGAAGGAACCATATACTCAGGCAGCTTTTCTTTCAAGAAATAGCGCAATTCATCCACAGAAAATACAGCCTCTTGATGAAGAACCAAATAAGCAACTAAACGATGTTGATTTGGTATATCTTCTCTAACCACAACTACCGTTTCTCTTACCCGTGGATGTTGTGCCAAAAATGCCTCTATTTCTCCAAGTTCGATGCGGAAACCGCGAATTTTGACTTGATTGTCGATTCTCCCTAAAAATTCAATATTTCCATCTGGACGGTAGCGGGCTAAATCACCAGTCTTATAAAGGCGTTCTCGTTGTCCTCCTCTTGCTCCCCCTGCCTCAAAGGGACTAGAAATAAACTTCTGTTGCGTTAACTCAGTTCTATGCAAATAGCCCCGCGCCAGTCCAATTCCACCAATGTGCAACTCGCCAGCAATGCCAATCGGCACAGGTTGCAAATGTTGATCAAGAATATATATTTGTGTATTGGCAATCGGACGGCCAATCGGCACAATTTTTTCATCACTATTTTGCTCACAAGCCCAAAAAGTGACATCAATAGAAGCTTCTGTAGGCCCGTAAAGATTATGCAATTGAGCATCTAAACGTTCAAAATAACGTTTTTGCAACTCAGGCGACAGTGCTTCACCACTACAAATCACACGTTTGATACTACTGCACTTTTCCAGTTCTGGCTCTTCTAAGAACATCTGTAACATTGAGGGGACAAAATGAAGTGTAGTGATTTGTTGCTGGGCAATCAGTTGAACTAAATAGCCAGCATCCTGATGTCCGCCTGCTTTGGCTAACACTAAACTTGCACCTGTGAACAACGGCCAGAAAAATTCCCAAACGGAGACATCAAAGCTAAAGGGAGTCTTTTGTAAAATGCGATCGCTTGATGTAAGTTGGTAAGTATCTTGCATCCATAGTAGGCGATTGCACAAACCCTTATGGGTATTCATCGCCCCCTTGGGTGTTCCTGTAGAGCCAGAGGTATAAATTACATAGGCTAAATTTTCTGGTGTAACGCCGCTAATTGGGTTTTCTTGGCATTTATCAACCAATTCATAGCTAGTATCTATACATACAACTTGCGCCTGATGTGGTGCTAATTCTGACATCAGAGGTGGTTGTACCAGTAGCACTGACACTTGAGCATCTGCCAACATGAACGCCAAACGCGCTTGGGGATAACTGGGATCAAGCGGTAGATAGGCCCCACCCGCTTTCATGATTGCTAATATTCCCACTACCATTTCTAGGGAGCGTTCCATACAAATACCAACCAGTACCTCTGGTTTCACGCCCAGTTTTTGCAAGTAGTGTGCTAGCTGATTGGCTCGGTTGTTTAACTCCTGGTAAGTGAGTTGTTGATTTTCAAAGATAACAGCAACATTAGACGGTGTTCTTTTGACTTGCTGCTCAAACAACTCGTGTATGCACTGGTCTTGAGGATAGTCTGTTTTGGTGTTATTCCACTCAACTATTAACTGCTGTTTTTGGGATTGTGTTAGTAAAGGTAAATGTGCTATCGACTCGTCAGGATTGGTAATTATGCCTTCTAGCAACCTCTGAAAATGTCCCAACATGCGATTCACAGTATCTAGATTCCACAGGTCAGTGTTGTATTCTAACGTTGACACTAATCCCTGCTCTGTGTCTTCTACAAACAGAGTCAGATCAAACTTAGCTGTGCCGTTTTCTCCCTCCTGACAAGTCATTGATATATCTGATAACTCGGTTGTGGGAATGGGAATATTTTGCAAAACGAACATCACCTGAAATAGGGGATTGTAGCTGGGATCTCGCTGTGGCTGTAGTTCCTCAACTAACTTTTCCAAAGGTATGTCTTGGTGAACGTAAGCAGCCAAAGCGGTCGATTTTACCCGCAACAACAATTCTCTAAAACTAGGTTCGCCATCGAGGTCACTACGTAACACCAAAACATTGACAAAACATCCAATTAATGTATTTATCTCTGTGCGGTTACGACTGGCGATAGGAGAACCTACGAGGATATCCGTTTGTCCTGTGTAACGGTAAAGCAGAGTTTTAAATGCTGCCAACAAGGTCATAAACAGGGTTGCTCCCTGCTGATGACTGAGCTGTTTTAGTTCTGCACTCAGCGTTGGGGACAGAATTAATTTCGCCCTCGCACCTTTGAAGGTTTGAATTGGCTGACGGGGATAATCGCTAGGTAAATTCAAGACAGGCAAATTACCACCTAGCTGTTGCTTCCAGTACGCGAGTTGAGGTTTAATGTTTTCGCTTTGCAACCACTGCCGCTGCCAGTAGACGAAATCTGTGTACTGGATGGGCAGTTGGGGAAGCACAGAGGATTTCCCAGTGGCTAATGCTTCGTAAACAATTGCCAGTTCTTTAATCAAAATCCCCACAGACCAACCATCTGCAATAATATGGTGCAAACTCACAAGCAACTGATACTCTGTTTGTGAAAAACGCAAAAGCTTGGCACGCAACAGTAGTTGGTAAGACAAGTCGAATGGCTGACTCGCTAATGTGGCCAGATGTTGTGTTTGTTGGATAGGCTCTATCTCTGGCAATTCTGATAAATCTTCAACCGTTAAAGTTAAAGATGCAGCTTGTTTGATTGTTTGAGTGGGTTCTCCATCTACTACTAAAAAGTTTGTTCGTAAAATTTCGTGCCGACTGATAATTTGGTTTAGGCTCTGTTGCAAAACTGCAACATTGACATCACCTTGGAAGTTAATAACTACGGGAATGTGATATGCCAAAGAATCAGGAGCTAGCTGATTAATAAACCATAACTGTTGTTGAGCAAACGATAGAGGGTGGGTTTGTGTGGTGTTGCGGGCTGGAGTCAGGGATAGCAACGGCACATCAGATGCTGTTGTTAGTTGAGTGAGTAATTTTGTTGCTAGCTTTTTGATCCCCAAATCTTCAAAGAAGTCTGATACGGATACGGTGACTTGGAGATCGGTTTCTATTTGATTTTTTAATTCAAAAACTTTTAAAGAGTCCAGTCCCAAACTGCTTAATGGCTGTTGGAAGTTCACCTCGTCTGATGGAATGGAGAGCGATCGCCCTATTTGCTCTTTGAGATATGATTCTAAAATTGACTCACACTCATCTGAGCTTAATCCCAACAAGGCTTGACGCTGGAATCTATTCTCTGTTGTCGCAAAATTAGTGGTGTTCAGAATGCTACTGCTGACTATCTCTAAGTTGTTGGCGAGAAACTGGGCACGAGTGGCACGGCGTTGAATCTTACCACTAGAAGTTTTAGCAATGGTTCCTGGTTTAATCAGAACTACAGCATAAACTTGCACTTCATGTGCTTCTGCTACTGCCTGACGAATTGCGACAGCCACCTCATCAAGATTTGGTTTGGCGCGAAACTCCAATTCCTGTACAACTACGAGCTTTTCTTCGTTATCAACTTCCACGGCAAAGGCTGCACCATTAGTTAGACGTAATGATGGATGACTACGTTCTGTGGTTAGTTCTATATCTTGTGGGTAAAGGTTACGACCCCGGATAATAATTAAATCCTTGATTCTGCCCGTCACGAAGAGTTCGCCATTGTCCAAGAAGCCCAAATCCCCAGTCCGTAAAAATGAACTCTCACCCGGATCTTGAAGACAGGCATGGAATGTTTGCTCTGTCTGTTCGCTATTATTCCAATAACCTTGACCGATGCTTGGCCCCGATACCCAAATTTCCCCGACTTGATTAGGCAAACAGCGAGTTAATGTTTCGGGATTGGCGATCGCTATTTGCTGTTGAGGTACACTTTGACCACAAGCTACTAAGGTTGTAACATCTGGATTATTGTCTGTAACCTCAACGATTTGATTTTGTTCTAATGCAGTTTTCTGAACTTTTTTAATCGTGGGTGCGATCGCTTTTTGACCGCCGGCAATCATCAGAGTCGCCTCGGCCATTCCGTAACAGGGATAGAAGGCTTCACGCCGAAAACCACAGGCTCTAAAGGTGGTTGAAAATCGTTCTAAAGTATCCCATCGGACGGATTCAGCACCGTTGAAAGCGACACTCCAACTGCTCAAGTCAAGAGTTTGGAGTTGTTCGGGAGTAATTTTTTGCGTACACAAATCGTAGGCAAAATTTGGGCCACCACTTGTAGTTCCTTGATATCTGGAAATAGCCTGTAACCAACGGTACGGCCGCTGCAAAAAAGCTGCTGGGGACATGAGGATGCAAGGAAAGCCCCCATACAAAGGCTGTAGTATACCACCGATTAGGCCCATGTCATGGTATGTGGGTAGCCACGAGATAAACTTGCTCTCAGCCCCATGTGCCATGAATTGGTAGGTGATGGCGGCATTATGTAGCAGGTTGCGATGACACAGCATTACGCCTTTGGGTATGCCTGTAGAACCTGATGTATATTGCAAAAAAGCTAGTGTATCTGCTGCAATTGGCGTTTGTTGCCAAGCATCTTCTATTCCTGGTGCTAGGTTATCAGTGGTTAACCACTCCAAATTATCTAAACCTGCTTTTTCCGTAAGTAAGGATTCTACTGTCGGTAGAATTTGTGTTGTTGTCAGAGCAACTCTAGTTTGGGCGTCTTGGACGATCGCCTGGATTCTGGGCGTATTGCGCCGATTACGGGGCGGGTAAGCAGGAACCGCTACTACACCTGCATACAAACAACCGAAAAAAGCACATAAGTAATCTAGTCCTGGTGGGTAAAGCAGTAGGACACGCTCTTTGTTTAAACCTAATGCTTGTAGTTTAGCTGCGATCGCTCGACTACACCGATCTAACTGTTGGTAAGTCAGTGTTGTTTCTTGCGTTTCGCCATCTACCAAAAAAGTAAAAGCATTGCGATCTGGTTGTGTCAAGCTTCTGTAGCGCAGTACATCAACAAATGTCGAATCTTGACAGAAAATTTTTGAGAAGTTGTTAGATGCTTGAGCCATTTCTATGATTCAGATGATGCACACCAAAATAGACTTAGGAGCGCAAATACCCCAAAATTATTGCAAACAATTTTCAAGTGAACTCAAAAATACTAATGTAATTTTCAGCTTTTAAGATCCGTGTCTTAAAAAAAATTCATAAAAAGTCGCTGATAAATTTCCTGAGATTTATTGAGAATAAATATCTACTTTGTGATATAAGTGAAACAATAGTTTCTGAATGTTATCAGCAAAAATAGCTTTTAAGTAGCTCCGGCAATCTTTTTAAGCTTCTGTTTGCTAAATTATCGTGTTTGATATTTTAGCAATTAAGTGTTATCAGCCGATAAGTTTTTGATAATCAATATCAAATAAAAAGTAGATGCAACTACATTGACTTATATAATTTTTATAGATTTTTTTGCTAAAAAACTGCTAATAGTACTAATAGCTTATTGCCAATCAACAGCAGGTTGAGAGGTACTGTTGGGTGTGAGGGAAATAGAAACAAAATGAGACTACGACCATTAATTCAGTGCTTGTTGCTAACAAGCTCAGCAATTATATTTTTGGCAACTCCTGGTTTGAGTCAGGAGCTAAAAACTATAGATGTAGAGTCTGATCAGACTTCTAATAGTTCAATTGACAAAACTGCTAGCCCTCAAACAATCAATGTACCAGTCAGAAAGATCCGCCGATTGAGCGAGAGTAATTTTGTATCCCAAAGCGTTGAGAAACTGGCGCAGTCACCAACACCCAATCCATCACCAACACCTGAAATCGTCGAAGTGACAGGAATTCAGGTGAATCCTACAGAAAAAGGGGTGGAAATAGTTTTGCAGACTGCTAAAGGCGATCGACTGCAAGTGTCAACTAGGAATCAGGATAAGGCGTATATCGTTGATATACCGAATGCTCAACTACGTCTACCTGAAGGTAATACATTTCGTCGAGAGCAACCCAGTAGCGGAATTACTGAGGTAACGGTAACAAATCAGAATGCTAATAGCATTCAAGTCATAATTCTCGGTGAGGCAGATGTACCGCAAATCGAGTTGTTTGATAGTGATGAGGGTCTGATTTTTGCTGTCACCCCATCTGTATCTACTTCACAGCAACCTCAAACGCCAGAACAGCCAGCAACTGAAACTCAACCAGAAGAACAACCAGCAACTGAAACTCAACCAGAACAGCCGGCAACTGATCCACAAGAGCCGATAGAACTGGTAGTGACAGCGACTCGTACCGAAGAAGAGTTAGAGAATGTGCCGCGTAGCGTCACGATTATTCGCCGTGAACAGATTGAGCAGCAACAAGCGGTATCTAGAGATTTGAGCGACATTATCGGCAGATTGACCCCCGGTGCAGGGCCGCCAACTGGCACAATCAGAAATCAATTTGTCCGGGGTAGAGGAGCGCAAATCTTGATTGATGGGGTTCCGGTAACATCAAACGACAGTAACGTTGGTTTTAACAGAGATCTTAGAAGTATTTCTCCCAATGCTGTCGAACGTGTGGAAGTTGTACGCGGTGCTTCGGCGGTATATGGAGACGGTGCTACCGGAGGGGTGATTAACATCATTACTCGCAAGCCAACAGAACAAGGGGTGAAACTGGAAACTAATGTTGGTGTGGATGCTTCTTTGAGCAATTTGCAAGAAGACAGTTTTGGTAACTTTTTCAGTCAATCTATCTCGATCCAGCAGGACAATGTTGACGTATTTGCACTCTTCGCTAACAGGAATACAGGTATTGCCTATGATGCAGCAGGCGATCGCATTCCCTATGAAGAAAATACAGCGGAAACAGAGACTCTTGAGGCATTAGCGAAAGTTGGGATCAATTTCGACTCTAACCAACGCTTGCAAATCAGTGCCAACTATAATCGCGATCGCATCGATCCCAGCATTACAGCCGATCCTAGTTCCAACGTGCCGCAGTTTAGCGGTAAAGTTCGTGCGACTGAGTTCAATCCCCAGTACATCAATGTTGACGAACCTTTCAATGAGAACACCGCCTTAAATCTGAGTTATAACCACGACGACTTATTTGGCAGTAAGTTAAATGCCCAAGCCTACTATCGCTCTACCAGAATTATTCCTTTGTACTTTGATGGCAGAATTTTTGATCCAGAAGATCCTCTCGGAATTAGTAGTAGAGATGCCAAAGATGATAAGTGGGGAGGACGATTGCTAGTTGAAACTCCCTTGTTTGAGACAGCAAACGTGTCTTGGGGAGTTGATTACTCCAAAGCGCATCTGGAAGACGACACTCTGATTTTCGATCCTGTAGATTTTGACAATAGTGATGGTAGAGTGCTGCGACTGATCGAAAGGAGGACTAATTATCCCCGCTTTAGTATCGAAAACTTGGGCTTGTTTGGTCAGGCGAAATGGGATATCAATCCGAATTTGTTGTTAAGTGGCGGCTTGCGCTACGAAAAATTTGATATTGATGTTCCTGACTTTACCAATTCATTTTTGGAAGATATTGGTGGTGGAAAGCGTAGCTTAGACGATGTGGTATTTAATGTTGGTTTGGTGTACAAGCCAACTGAGGAAGTGAGTTTATATGCTAACTTTGCTCAAGGCTTGTCACTGGCACCAATTGCTCGGATTTTGTTTGCTAATGCTACAGCAGGTTTTGATTTTGATCGAGACGTAGATCTGAGCGAACTCCAAAAAGTGAATAACTACGAGATTGGAGTTCGGGGTAATTGGAGAAGTGTCCAAGCATCTGTGGCACTTTTTTACAGTGAATCAGATTTGGGTTCTGCTTTAGTAGAGAACCCGGATAAACCCGGTGTTTTAAATTTGGCCAGAGCGCCACAGCGTAATTACGGTGTGGAAGCAACCCTTGATTGGCAAGTGGATGACAAATGGCTATTGGGGAGTACTTTTACCTTGCAAGGAGGTGAAAACGATATTGATGGAGATGGCAGCTTTGCAGCACTAAGTTCCACTGAAGTTCCACCCTTGAAACTAACAGCCTATGTCCAGCACCAAACTACTCCCGGTTGGAGTAATCGTTTGCAAGCTTTGTTTGTAGGCGATCGCCGCCAAGGCTTTGAAGCCGGTTCTGACCTAGTACCGGTAGACAGTTACTTGACTGTGGATTACATCAGCAATCTCAAGATTGGTACAGGAAGCTTGGAATTAGGGATAGAAAATTTGTTTAACGAGCAATACACCACACCTGGAGGTTCGCTTGGGTTTGACCTGGGAGGCAATTTTTATGAGCTAGCAGGTAGAGGTAGGACTGTTCGCCTCAACTACCGTTTTACTTGGTAACGATAACCCCTTCGGGGTAGGGAGTAGGGAGTAGGGAGTAGAGAATAGGGAACAGGGAATAGGGAACAGGGAATAGGGAATTGTCATTTGTTAATTATTCTCCGCGTCCCCGCGTCCCCCCGTCTCCGCGTCTTCCCCAGTCCCCAATCCCAAATCCCCAGTCCCCAGTCCCCAGTCCCCAATCCCCAGTCCCCAGTCCCCAGTCCC
>NZ_JCACKM010000185.1:0-12097 GCF_059505385.1 Desmonostoc vinosum | reverse complement strand
CTGGGGACTGGGGACTGGGGACTGGGGACTGGGGACTGGGGACTGGGGAAGACGCGGGGACGCGGGGACGCGGGGACGCGGAGAATAATCAATAACAAATGACGTTAGCGTAGCGGTAGCGAGTCCGCGATAGCGAAGCGGTAGCGAGGTACGAGCGTCAGCGTAAAGCCTGCGGCATAGCTTCGCTTAGAGCGACACAGGAGCGTCGCATCATGACGAATAGACTTCTTGCAAAAATACTTGAACCGTCAGAGACTCAAGTCTCTGCCTAATAGCAAAAGTCCGTTGAAACGGACTAAAAATACTGTTATTAGTCGGTTGAAACCGACTTGAGTTATCAGCCAGAAAATTTATTTTCTGGCGAGTATCCGACTTTTGCAAGAGGTCTAATGACAAATGACAATTCCCAATACTTCTCCTGTCGAAGACGCTACGCGAACGACTCCGCTCAGTACAAGTTCTCAATTCCTCCTTAAAAATCCGGGTTGGAGTCTACTACCTGACCATCACGAAACCAAATAATGCGTTGGGTTTGGCGGGCAACTTCTGGTTCATGTGTTACCATAACCACCGTGATGCCAGTGGCGTTGAGGTTGCCAAAGATGTCTAATACTTCTTGGGTAGTGCGCGAATCTAATGCGCCTGTTGGTTCGTCCGCAAGCAGGACAACGGGACGGTTGACAATGGCACGAGCGATCGCTACCCTTTGTTGTTGTCCACCAGATAGTTGGGTTGGTTTGTTGTTGAGGCGATTTGCTAAACCTACTCGTGTCAATGCTTCTGTGGCGCGATCGCGTCTTTCAGCAAAATTTACATTAGCATATATCATTGGCAAGATCACATTTTCTAGGGCTGTGAGTTGAGGTAACAAATGGAATTGTTGAAACACAAACCCCAGCTTTTTGTTGCGAATGTGTGCCAATGATTGATCATCAACTTGTGCCACATCAATGTTATCTAAATAATAATGTCCAGTAGTAGGGCGATCTAAACAACCAATAATGTTCATGGCTGTAGATTTACCTGAACCAGAAGGCCCCATGATTGAACAATATTCGCCCTCGTAGATAGTCAAGTTCACATTATTGAGCGCTTTGACTTCAGTTTCACCACTACCGTAAATTTTGAAGATATTTTCTAAACGAATGATTGATGATTTAGGTACAGGATTAGGAAGTAAAGAATCGGTAATTGCAATAGTATTTGACATAAGAAAATTGGTTTTAAAAAAGCCATGATTTTGAATAGCTTGGAAATAAATCTTAAATATATATTAGGCTATAAAAAATATTACAAACCAATTACGGATGGGATCAAAAATCCCACCCGATGTTTTTTGTTAAATTTTGGTTTCACCTAATAGATTTGACAATCCTTTAAACAAAGAATGAAGGATAAATTGCTGGGAGTTAGCAACCAAAGTATGAAAATTGATTTGACCGCGATCATTTCTAATGAATTCGGCTTCTGTAAAGTAGGTTAGTTAAGAACAAACGTGCTTGTTCTAAAGGCAGATGTCTAGGTTTACCCTGATAAACAATTTGGTATTCTTCTGCGTCTGGGCCATCTCCGTATCCAGAAATTAACTTGCTGTGAAAAGCTTCTTCGGCAAGTTTTTGTACTTCGTCTCTCAAATGTTTTGGGGGAGCTTGGGTGCTATTCATGACTTTGCTGTCTCCTTAATAGCGTATCTTTAAAATTTATACAAGTTTTGTCAAAGTTTTGCACCTTTCAAAGGTTATATTTTTAATTTTTTACAAAGCCCCTTTGGGGTGGGTGTGGAGAACAGAGTCGTGGCTTAGTTATGACTATTCTCCAGTACCCTCATTGCTTAGTTATGCCTTGGGATAGGTGAAAATGCTTGACAATAGATTTATATTCGGGTTGCTAAGGTTAGTAGCAAAATTATTCTCGGCTACTTAGGCAAATATTTAAATTTGCAAGAGCCAAGTTATGGAAACAATCGGGTCTAAAACCGGACTTCGTCCCGCTACGCTAATGCCTTAAAAGGCGAAAGGTTTTTGGAGGGGATATAAATCCCCTTTACAAAAACGGCCCTCTGACTCCAACTCTATTTAACAAAGGTAAAAAGTCAATAACCTAAAGGCTTAACTTTGAATATTGATTCATGCCAGAAAACGTATGCGCCAGTTAAATGAGTCTTGTTTACAATCAATAAGTCTGGATAAACGCAACTTAGAGTTACAATTTTCAGGGTGTTTAGCCAAAGGTTGACAATCAATGGTTCAACAAACAAGCACTGATGCAATTAGGGTCAATGCTAGAAAAACGGATGTTTTCGATATTTTCAACTTCAAGTATTACATCGGCCCAAATCCCTATTTAGATACGGCGGCACTGGTATTCGATTTTGCTTTGACTGTGTACACAGAGCCTTTGCCAATAGAGAAATATCTTTCAATTATCAGCGATCGCTATCCCCATTTGAGCGATCAAACCTACGAATCTCACGCTCATCTGTTCGCCCGAACTGCGTCAGAGGTAGGAAAATTAGAAATGGGTTTGCACCTCAATCGTTGGAGTGTCAAATCCCAACCCAAAGGGGCGCGAATTAGTGTGCAATCACTACATGAACGCACCACTAGAGAGGTAATTTACTTTGCGTG
The DNA here is from genome assembly GCF_059505385.1 of Desmonostoc vinosum. NCBI lineage: Bacteria > Bacillati > Cyanobacteriota > Cyanophyceae > Nostocales > Nostocaceae > Desmonostoc > Desmonostoc vinosum. Next base: position 9,470 of record NZ_JCACKM010000185.1, on the reverse strand, counting down.
GGATTGGTTTGAAACCATCACCCAAGACGAAGATTTTTTGTTTGATGAACAACTGACGAGACTACAAAATAGATTCCGACAATCTGTTTATGGTGGCCCCACCGTTTACTCTCTATTGCGAACAGCCAACGAAAAAGGTATTCCCACCTTCTATTTATGGGAAGAAGGGCTAATGCAGTATGGACTGGGAAAGAGGCACATTCGAGGTATCGCTACGACGTTTGACTGTGATAGTCATATCGATTCCGATTTCACCACCCGCAAGGATGATTGTAAGGCGTTTTTATACACTTTAGGTTTCCCAGTACCTCATGGTGATATCGTTGTTTCTGAAAGGGAAGCCTTAGCAATAGCTAGGGAAATAGGCTACCCAGTGGCGATTAAGCCTGTGGTAGGTCACAAAGGAATTGGTGTAACGGCTGATGTTCAAGATGCCAAAGAACTAGAATCTGCATACAGGAGGGCATTTGCAGCAATTCCTGAAGAACAGCCAACACGGATAATTGTCGAAAAAAGCATCTCTGGCAGTGATTTTCGCTTGTTGTGTGTTGATGGTAAATTCGTTGCTGCTACCGAACGCCGTCCTGCATGGGTTGTTGGAGATGGACGTTCCACTATTGAAGAATTGATTTGGCGAGAAAATAGGAACTCCAAACGTTGGGATACACCTACCTCGCCGATGAGTAAAATTCAGTGTGATGAGGCGATGGAACTCTACCTAGAAGAACAGGGTTTGTCTTTAGATAGTGTTATTAGAGAAGACCGTACTGTTTACTTGCGTAAAGTTGCTAATCTCTCAGCTGGAGGTGTGAGCATTGATGCTACTCAAACAATGCATCATGACAATATCATCTTGGCCCAAGACATTGCCCAACATTTTCGCTTAACTTGTCTAGGAATTGATGTTATTACCAAGAATCTTGCAGAATCTTGGAAGTCTGGCAACTTTGCGATTTTGGAAATTAATGCTGCACCTGGGATTTTGATGCATCTTAACCCGGCTGTTGGCGAAAGTGTCGATGTGCCTGCGCGGATTTTAGAAACTTTTTTTGAGTCGAGTGCAGATGCCAGGATACCGATTATCACATTTAATAAAATTTCAGTTGAAGAACTGCAAACAACGATTGACCATATCCTTTTGCAACATCCTGATTGGATCATCGGCGCAGTTTGTCGTGACGCAGTTTTTGTGAATCGGTCGAAAAAAGTATTAAGCAAAGATTACAATACTAATGTCCAAACTTTGTTACGTAATCCCAAACTTGATTTGCTGATTGCTGAGTATCAGGAGGATACTCTAGAAGCACAGGGGATGTTTTATCAGGGGAGTAACATGGTAGTCTTGGATAATCCCACAGAAATTGAAATGATGCTAGTGCGGGATGTCTTCGATGACTCTACTGTGGTAATTAGGAAAGCAAACGATATTTCTATCCGTCGTAAAGGGTTGATTGAAGATTATTCTTTAGGTGAAGAAGAACCATTTACACGGGTTTATTTGAAAGAAGTTGGTACAGTGTTGTAAGTTAAAGAGTAGCGATCGCATTTTCAAAAATTAGGCGATCGCTATTTTCTTGAATTGACACTTCAATTAGACAATCGTCGAATCAAAGTCTCGATTTCGTTTGTCAGACGCGAATCTAAACCACCCTCCACTGTCAAGATGTGCTGTAGGAGGGTGCGAGTTTTTTGTCTATCCATCAAGGTTTGCTTAGGTATTTGATCCCAGAGAACAATCTCAAACAGATCATCTCCAACAGGAGATGAGACGGGTAAATCTTGCCAGTTATATTCTTTGATTAGAAATTGCCAAATGTCGAAAAATTTTTGCCTTGACACAATGTAACGTCTAGCTGTTACAGAGTAGCGAGCAAGTATCTGTTGCAGATTGGTAGTTTCTCGACCTTTAGTTGGCGTTAAAATCAAAAAAGGAAAAGGCTTAGCTTGTTCACCAAAATAATGCACATATAAAAATGCATCCTCAGAGGGAGATATATTTGTCTCTACTTTGATGCATCCCGTCAAACACACTATAACTGACATTGCAGCTACAGTTTGCATGGCAAGAACCTTGAATTTTGCAAATGACATGTTGATGATTTGATCAGGATTTCTTGCTCCTTCGGGAAAATTCTTTTCTAAACAAAACTCCAAATCCTAAAGCCACACTGGAGCCAAGAATGGTAATAGGTTCGGGAACTTTTTCTATTTTAAACCCGTACTGCACACCATCGTAGATTGTCACCGTCTTCTTGGCACTGTCAAAATCTGTGAGGAAGAGATTCAAATGGAATGTGAGAGGCGCTCTGGTATTATTAGCACGAGGGCCATCCCAAAACCGAGGATTGTCATTCAGATTCCCTCCTGTAACATATCCTGTTCCCTCAGTGTTTCTTTCAGTATCAGTTTCGTAAAATGGTAGTTTGTCGTCTCTATCGTCTGGTGGAGGATCAGTAAAAGGACTAGTTTTCGCTCCTTTGAAGGGCGGCTTAATAGAACTCAATTCGATATACTGAATCCAACGGTAAATGTTTGATGAAGCAGCACCTGCAAAGTTGGCAATGATATCTAAACCTCCTTGGGTACCATCCTGAAAAGCATCTAACTTGCTAATCGTGAGTACTCCTTCTCTTGCTCCCCCTGCAACGTAAGTGAATTCAGGGTAATCTGTTTTAAATAGATTGCGGATGGCTTCTGTTGTCCCTGCTGGCAGTGGTGAATGAGTATCAGGATCGAGGGTAGTAATGAATTTGCCGCTAGTGGCTTTGTGTGTAACATCTGGATCTGTGATTTTGATCGTAAATGCAGATGCTACTGTGCTTGTCAGACACAAAGTTGTACCAACTATCGCGAATCTGATCAAAGACCGCTGCAAAATTGATTTAGCTTGATGGATAATTCCTATCGTCATGTTGTGATTTTTCTCTCCTTAAGGTATTCTGCTAGCCATAAGCCAATTTGGCTCAGCATAGGTAAACTAGCTCAGCAAAATTTGAGAGGAACAGCTAAATGCGATCGCATCTTTCACCATTCCTGGGCATCTAGGTCTCACACATGCATTACCAAAAGCATTCATAACTCCATAGCAATGCATATATGAAATATTTCAGTGGAATTACGTAACTATCTTTAAAAAGTTGCTAACATAACTACTACTAACACAGAAATTTGTTTGATTGAAATTTCTCATATACTCTTTATATGTTTATGTTTTGTAAATAAATATCAATGCAATAACATGCTATTAAGCAGCTAAAAACTGTTGTTTATTGGTTGATAAGCATAATTTACTAGTAACAAAAACTGTAAAGACTTCACAATAGTAGCTTTTGACTCTTCACTACATGTAATCTTTATAATATGAAATAATGTAAATAGACATATCAAAAAGCCGCTTTCAGGCTTGGACTCCAAGACCATACAGCGGCTATATTTCACTAGTTAACGAAACTGCTTGAGTTGTTCGTAAGCTGCCAAAATGATTTTTTCTGTTTCTTCCCAGCCAATACACTTATCAGTTACAGAGACGCCATATTGCAATTGCTGACGTTGAGGAGTAATAGGCTGACTACCTTCATGGATATTCGATTCCAACATCATACCGACTATTGATGTATTGCGATTTACTATTTGTTGAACTACATCTTCCAATACGGCTGCTTGTAATTTATAGTTTTTATTCGTGTTACCGTGACTGCAATCAATTACAATTCTCGGTGGTAAACTAGCCTGTTTTAATTGTTCTTCTACTAATTTGACATTTGCAGCATCAAAGTTAGGTTGACTACCACCTCTTAAAATTACATGACCGTAGGCATTACCTCTAGTTTGAAATACACTCACTTGTCCTTTTTGATTAATTCCCAAAAAGTTGTGAGGATTTCTGGCTGACTGTAAGGCATTCAAAGCTACTTGCACACTGCCATCAGTACCATTCTTAAAACCTACAGGCATGGAAAGACCACTTGCCATTTCTCGGTGAGTTTGTGATTCAGTTGTCCGCGCTCCAATTGCAGACCAACTAATCAATTCGCTAATGTATTGAGGTATGATTGGATCTAGCGCTTCTGTACCAGCAGGTAATCCTAACTCTGTGATTTGTAAAAGTAGCGATCGCGCAATTAATAGACCATTTTCTACATGGAAAGAATCATCCATATCTGGATCATTAATTAACCCTTTCCAACCTACAGTTGTTCTGGGTTTTTCAAAGTAAACCCTCATAATTAGCAGCAATTTATCCTTGACTTGTTGGGCTAAAACTTTCAACTTTTGGGAATAATCAAGTGCTGCTTTGGGGTCGTGAATTGAACATGGGCCAACAACTATAAATTTTCTGCGATCCCGAAAATCTAGGATATGTTCTAGCTCTTGCCGATATCTTAAAACTGTTTGTTCTGCTGATTTTGTTAACGGTAATTTTACTTTCACGTCATGTGGAGTCAATAAGACGTGGGAGTTTTCGATGTTAGCGTTAAATAATTTATTTTGCATGGTGAGGATCTAGCAATCGTGGAGTTTAATATACACATTTTTGGTCAAAAATACAACAGATAGTTATTACATTTGCAGACATAAAAATAGGGAGTGGGGAGTGGGGAATTAACCTTTTCCAGTGATCGCTATAGTAGTATAGCTGTTTTTAATTGCTGGAAATAAAGTCTTTTTCCATATTTCCTATGTCCCATTTTGACATAACGATAAAAGCATACATTCCCAAACTAGGCGTGGCTGGGCGTAACAAAGTAAGTATTTACGGGTTTGTTCAAGCTGACTGATAATGCTGGGCTGATGCCACTTTTGCCAGTAGGATTGCTGGAGATAATCGACTAGCCACAGTTGTGCCTCTGTATCTAAATCCTGGTCAATTTTCTTGGCTAACTCCAAGGCATTGCGATAGGATGAAGGCGCTTTGGTGAGGTTTTGCAGCAACTCTGAGGGGATAGATTGCAATTGCTCATAGGAGGCGATCGCCCTTCCAGGACTGCCAGCTGCTATACTCAACACTGCTGGATGCTGCAAAATTTCCTCATGTCCTGTTTGAGTCAGAACAAAAGCTAAAGACTGTGTATCTAAGCGATAAAAAGGAATCCGTTGACAGCGTGAAACCAGGGTTGGCAATACAGACTCAAGCATAGGTGCAATCAAGATTAATGTTGCCTGTCCCGGTTCTTCTAAAGTTTTGAGTAAAGCGTTTGCCGCAGCTTCTGCCATTGTCTGTGCTTGATCTAGTACTACTATATGTCTTGGTGCTTCCAACGGCGGACGGCTAAGAAACTCCGTGATTTTGCGAATTTGTTCTAGCCGAATTTCTGGCAACCCCTTACGCTTGAGTCCTTTCTCGGCTGCTTCTTTTGGTGTTAGTTGTTGTCCCTGATGTTTGTAAGTCGGCTGTATCCACAACAAATCAGGATGGTTGCCATGAAGCAAACGGTTTTGTAAAGCACCAGCATTTTGTGTCTGACGAGAAAATAGCAATTCTACAAAACACCGTGCTGTTAAACTCCGTCCTACACCCTCTGGCCCTACAAATATATATGCTGGGGCAATTCGGTTTTGTCTAACAGCTTGAGTCAGTAATTTTATAGCTTGCTGTTGTCCTATCACGGGTGTAAATGGCTGATTAATAGTCATTCTATTTTCTTATTAAGTGGGCTTTTTGCTTTTTTTATCTTTACTCTATTTATGAAAAGAAGTGAGGTACTTTAAGCGAAGCTATGCCGTAGGCTTTACGCCCACAAGTGGCGCAAAAGAATAGACTTCTTGCAAAAATACTTGAACCGTCAGAGACTCAAGTCTCTGCCTAATAGCAAAAGTCCGTTGAAACGGACTAAAAATACTGTTATTAGTCGGTTGAAACCGACTTGAGTTATCAGCCAGAAAATTTATTTTCTGGCGAGTATCCGACTTTTGTAAGAGGTCTAATCATTTTTTCCCAAGGTAGGTAGAAACCCCACCTATGAGTGGGTAGCTTTCTTTAAATTTGCAAGAAATGAAAACTACAAAACCCCAACTTCTTTTTTAATAAGTCGGGGTTCTGATTTTTTATAATTATTTTAGGAACACTGTAAACTTTTTAGCTCAAAATTTGGTAACTGTCACATTAATACCAGAATCGAGTCGAGGAACTTTAAGATACTCAATTGGTTCAGTAGGTGAAGTTTGATTATTTGTTTGTTTCTGGCATTGCTTCAAGATAGTATCTGCATCACTAATAAAATCAAGTGGGTTAATATTTTGACATTCTCGCTGCTGCTTAATGGAAATAGAGTCAGCGGTTTGTTTGAAATTATTAGTTTGGTTAATATTACTCCATCTATCATTAATTGTGACTGGTTCTGTTAGCAAAACAGCAGCTTGATTTTGGTCATTTGTTGTATTTGAAACATTCTCTTCATTAGCATAGGCACGCGGAGTTACAAAAAGCGCACCAATCAAAACAGTTAAGGCTAGGAGCAAGAATTTCATCATTAAATCTCTTAAAATTCAATGGTAGTGTAAAAATACAATTAGTGAAATACAAAAACTGAAAAATAACACACATAATGATTCAGATGCCTGAGAATGCGATCGCCTATAATAATAAATACACTGTTCTCAAACATCTTTAACGCAAATTGTAGCAATTTTAAATCAGTGAACAGTGAATAATAGACTCATCCGAAAATTCTAAATGCTTGCTAGGAGTGAGTTGTAGGCATTTACAAGCCAAAAGCGATCGCTCTTATATTGTCATATTTATTAATAACTCATACTTCTTTTGTTGGAGACGTGACACGTACTTGCTTAAGCATAGGGGTACAATTTTGCTCAGTACAAGTAACCGATCTAAAATCTAGTAATGCTATACAGACGCTTTGGACGTACAGAAATACAGATGCCGGTGTTTTCTTGCGGCGGCATGAGATACCAATTTAAATGGCAAGATGTTCCCCAGTCAGACATTCCTGCTGATAACCAAGCAAATCTCGAAGCAACTATTAGACGAGCATTAGAGGTTGGGATTAATCATATCGAAACTGCCCGTGGTTATGGCTCCTCAGAAATGCAGTTAGGGAGAATATTGCCCAAGTTTAAGCGCGAACAATTAATAGTGCAAACCAAAGTTTCGCCTGTAGCAGATGCGAAACAGTTCCGTCAAACATTTGAACAATCACTGCGAAATCTTCAGTTAGATTACGTTGATCTATTGGGGTTACACGGTATTAATAATGCAGAGTTTTTAGACTACAGTGTTCGTCCTGGTGGTTGTTTGGATGTGGCGCGTCAGTTGCAGGCAGAAGGTAAGGTAAAATTTATCGGCTTTTCTACCCATGGGCCGACAAATGTTATTATCCAGGCAATTAACACCAATCAATTTGATTATATGAATCTGCACTGGTATTACATTAATCAATGGAATTGGGCAGCAATTGTAGCAGCTAACCAACACGATATGGGAGTATTTATTATTAGTCCCTCTGATAAAGGAGGTTTGTTATATAAACCACCGCAAAAGTTAGTAAATCTTTGCGCCCCTTTGAGTCCGATGGTGTTTAACGACTTGTTTTGTTTGAGTCATTCTCAAGTGCATACCTTGAGTATAGGGGCAGCAAAACCAGCAGATTTTGATGAACATTTAAAAACTTTAGAGTTATTGGATGAGGCCTCAGAAATTTTGCCCCCAATATTAGCAAGACTAGAAGCAGAAGCGATCGCCACTTTAGGAGAAGATTGGGTAAAATCCTGGCAAACTGGTTTACCCACTATCGAAGAAACACCCAATCAGGTGAATATTAAAGTAATTTTGTGGTTATGGAATTTGGCTACTGCCTACGATTTAGTAGAGTATGCCAAAATGCGCTATAACCTGCTTGGCAACGCCAATCACTGGTTTCCTGGCAACAAAGCCGGTAAACTTAACGAATTAGATTTCAGCCAATGTCTTGCCCAAAGTCTCCACGCCGGTACAATTCCTCAAATTCTCGCTCAAGCCCATCAAATGTTAGCAGGTGAAGAAGTAAAACGCTTGTCGCAACAATAGATATGGCGTTTCATAATTTGCTGAAGTACAAATGATCCAAGTTTATCTGCGTCCATCCTCTTCTACTAGCAGTTAAACTAACACCACAAACCAAATCTAAGTAGCCATCATGAACTGCGTACACTAGGACGCATGAAAAAGGGAAATAATATTTTTACTCAGCAGCGCCAGTCGCCTCAACGGGGAGAACCCCCGCACGGCGCTGGCTCCTCAGCACTCAGAACTTTTTCAAGTCAGGTGAGCGTAAATAAACATAACTATACTTCTGTCATTGCAAGGAAGCACAATGAATCGATCACAAAGATTTCAGGATTTTTACATTTTATTGCATTGCTAGGTTTATTTGTGCTTAATTACTCTTCCTAAAATTGCGCCTATTAGAGTGCGTTAGTTTAAGAAACCTAGTCATTTTAGAAAATGACGCACCCTACATTTTAAATATTGTTTAAACTGTTCCCCGTTCCCTGTTCCCTATTTCCTTCTTCGATAAAATAAAAACCTTGATTTTTCTCTGAGCGATGTATTAATAACACCATCAAAATTACTTGAAAATTCTCCGACATTAAGGATAAGATACTCAAGCGCTAAAACATTTTTTTGTCAAGCAGATAAATGCTTAATTTAGCATAAAAAAGAGCTAAATTAGGCTTCTTTTCTCATGTTTAAAAAGCTCATTGATTTAAATATACAAAGATTAGATTAATTAGCTGATTGCTTGACAGAAGGAAAAATTGGTTTTGTCAAACTTTTTCAAATCTACTTTTGAGGCTGGATAAATTTATGGCAAATATTACAGGTGACGCTGGTAATAACATACTCACAGGCACATGAACTGATTGGTGGGGGACTCAACGATATTCTCAATGGTGGTGCTGGTAATGATGAGATTAGTGGCGGCGCAGGGAATGACATTATTACTCAAGGAGCCGGAACCGATACAGTTGATGGCGGTACAGGGATTGATACCCTTGTGGATGCTGATTTATCCGCAGATACCACGGGTAGAAGCTTGACAATCAATGGTAGCACCTTGGCAACAATAGTTTCTGGTGGCAACACTTATCAAGGCTTTGAGTTTTTCCTAAATGTCACAGCTGGCAGTGGTAACGACACGCGATTCGCTTTACTTCTGTAACTCCGGCTGATAACAATGTTAGAGGTGGTGCAGGTAATGACACAATTGAGGCTGGTGCAGGCAACGATTCGCTTAGAGGTGGTTCAGGTAACGACACCTATGTAGTGGATAGTGCGGGAGATGTGGTGATTGAAACCTCAACATCAGCCACAGAAATAGATAGTGTACGTTCTTCAATTAGCTATACTCTGGGTGCGAATCTAGAAAATCTGACTTTGACTGGTACAGCCGCAATCAATGGTACAGGAAATAGCTTAATTGACACTCTCCGGGCTAAAGCCACGGAGATTCTTAAGACATTGCTGCCTTAAT
>NZ_JCACKM010000184.1:0-12275 GCF_059505385.1 Desmonostoc vinosum | reverse complement strand
CCCCAATCCCCAATCCCCAATCCCCAATCCCCAATCCCCAATCCCCAATCCCCAACATGTTACGCATTCTCTTGATTGATGACAGCTATAATGACCGTCTTTTGGCGATTCATGCGCTAGAGCAAGAACTCTGTGAACTCAAGATCCAAGAGATTACTCAAGCACAAGAATTAAATGAAGCATTGACGACAGGACAGTTTGATTTGGTGATTACCGATTATCAACTGCGCTGGAATGATGGTTTAACTGTACTTAGAACCATTAAAAGCCGCTATCCCGATCGCCCGGTGGTCATGTTTACTAATAGTGGTACACAAGAAATCGCGGTTGAGGCAATGAAATCGGGGTTGGATGATTATGTGATTAAGTCTCCTAACCACTATGTACGCTTACCCGCAGCTGTGCGCCGTGCCTGGGAACAAGCCCAGGCTCAACGCAAAGCCGCAGGTGTAGAAAGGCGTCTGCAAACTTTGCTGAATAATTTGAATGTGGGAGTTTATCGCTGTACTGTAGATGGCACTTTAATCGATGGTAATCCGGCATTTCTACGTCTTTTGGGTATTAATTCTCTGACGGAAATCTTAGAAAATCAAACTCTGGAACCATATTTTCAACCCCAAGACTACACTGAACTTCTGGGCCAATTAAAGGCTAATGGTATTATCCGCGATCGCGAAATTCAAGTGCAAAGAGCCGACGGTACAATTATCTGGGTACGACTAAGTAAGACTTTCACCAAATTTGCTGACACAACCATTGTTGATGGGTTAATGGAGGATATTAGCGATCGCAAACGAGCTGAAGAAGAACTCAAGCAAAGCGAACAGCAGCTAAAAGTTGCCCTCGCACGCGATCGATCTGCCCGAATTGAAGCACAAGCAGCAAACAAAATTAAGGATGAGTTTTTGGCGATCGTTTCCCATGAACTCCGTACCCCACTCAACTCGATGTTAGGGTGGGCGCAACTGCTCAGAAAACAGCAGCTAGATACAGCAAATACAGTTAAAGCTTTGGAAACAATCGAGCGCAATGCCCGACTCCAAAACAAGTTGATTAATGATATCCTCGATGTCTCGCGCATTATTCAGAATAGAATCACTCTGGATATGCGACCAGTACATTTAGTCACGGTTGTCAATGCAGTCATTGAAGACATACAACCGCTAGCTAAAGCTAAATTCATCTCTATTGAGTCGATTCTCGACCCTGCTGTCGGTCAAGTGATGGGAGACTCAGAGCGATTGCAGCAAATAGTCTGGAATTTGCTATCCAACGCCATCAAATTTACTCCTCAAGGCGGACGAGTACAGGTTTGGCTTGAGCAAGTCAATACCCAAGCTCAACTCACTGTCAGTGACACTGGACAAGGAATTAGTGCTGATTTTCTCCCACACGTATTTGATCGCTTTCGTCAAGCAGATAGCACTATAACTAGAAAATACGGTGGGCTGGGATTGGGTTTAGCGATCGCTCATCATCTCCTCGCCATGCACAAAGGTACAATCCATGCAGCAAGTGACGGTGTTGGTCAAGGAGCCACTTTTACAGTGCAGCTACCCATCGACAAGCCACAATCGATGCAGTTAACCCCCAGCAAATTAGGACAAGCGAATGAGTTTCCATCACTTAATGGTTTACAAATCTTAGTGGTCGATGATGATGAGGATACCCGTGAAATGCTCAAATTTATTCTTGAGCAGTGTGAAGCCCAAGTAAATACAGCAGCATCTGCGGCTGAAGCCCTACAAATATTCGCTCAACTAGCACCTGATGTTTTATTATGTGATATCGGAATGCCAGATGAAGATGGTTACTCACTAATCCGCAAAGTTAGACAGCTGCCTGGAAATATCAAACATTTGCCAGCTATTGCCCTAACCGCCTTTGCCAGAGAAGATGATCAACACAAGGCATTGCAAGCAGGATTTCAAAGACACCTAGCTAAGCCCATCAACCCTTTTGAGTTGGCAGCAGTAGTAGCTAGCTTTTCTAATGAGTAGGTTTTTTAGATTTCGCGTTTTGGTTGACGCGGTGAGTCCAGTGAGTAAAGGAGGGTTTCTAACGCCAGTCGCTCATGGAGGAAACCATGCCACTTGCTACATCATTCTTGGAAACTAATTCGAGTTTTTGAGCAAAAGCTGGTAACTTTTAGTACAAAAACTGCCTGATTACTTTAGTATTATTATATATACCGTTTTGCATCAGCAGATTTGCTAGCAAAAGTCAAGTCATATAAAGTAGAGATTACAAATCCTACTGTCATTCGTTACAATACAATTAATATTTTGCTATCTTAATTCACTAATATTCATCTTTTTTACGGTCAAATCCTTAATATCTGCAAAATTTGATCAAACTTTGCGTCTAGCAAAACACATCCTATGGAAGTCCGATTGACAAATCGACAACAGCATATACTTTGGGCAACGGTACGTCACTACATTGCAACAGCGGAGCCTGTTGGCTCAAAAGCTTTGGTCGAGGAGTACAATCTGGGTGTTAGCTCAGCCACAATTCGGAATGCAATGGGTGTTTTGGAGAAATCTGGGTTACTTTATCAACCACACACCTCTGCGGGGCGAGTCCCTTCGGACTCCGGCTATCGTATTTATGTTGACCAGCTAATTACACCTTTTTTGCAAGACGCTACGCGAACGGAAATTTTAGCAAAAGAGGTAGAACTAGCACTACAAAAACGCCTCCAGTGGGAAGATTGGAGTTTAGAAGCCTTACTACAAGGAGCTGCACAAATTTTAGCAACCTTGAGTGGGTGTATTAGCTTGATCACTATGCCGCAAACCACCACAGCAATTTTGCGACATCTGCAACTGGTGCAATTTGAAGCTGGGCGAGTCATGTTGATTGTAGTCACAGATGGCTATGAAACTCATTCTAAGTTGATGGATTTGCCACCGACGATCGAAGGAATACAACCAGAACCTGAAGTAATCGATCGCGAATTACAAATTGTCTCCAACTTTTTAAACAGTCACTTGCGGGGACGCAGTTTATTAGAATTAGGCAATCTTGACTGGAGTCAACTAGACCGGGAGTTTCAACGTTATGGCGAATTTCTCAAAAATTCCATTGTAGAGTTAGCCCGTCGTACTCATGCACCAAATGCAACACAAATTATGGTTCGAGGTGTGGCGGAAGTTTTGCGTCAACCCGAATTTTCCCAATTACAGCAAGTGCAAACAATTATCCAACTTTTGGAAGAAGAACAAGACCAACTGTGGCCATTAATTTTTGAAGAACCAGAAGTAGATGAAGTTGGTAAGCCACGGGTAACAGTTCGCATCGGTACAGAAAACCCACTAGAACCGATACGTACCTGCACATTGATTTCTTCTACCTATCGCCGCAGTTCTATACCAGTGGGTAGTGTAGGAGTTTTAGGCCCGACACGCCTTAACTATGAAAGTGCGATCGCAGTTGTGGCTGCTGCTGCCGATTATCTCTCAGAGGCTTTTAAATAAATACCCAAATACCCTGTATTTAAGAGAGAACAGGGAAATACCCATAAAGATTTCAAATTGTAACCACTACTAGCGATCGCAATGCTGCTTTTGTGCGATTCATTAGACCTCTTGCAAAAGTCGGATACTCGCCAGAAAATAAATTTTCTGGCTGATAACTCAAGTCGGTTTCAACCGACTAATAACAGTATTTTTAGTCCGTTTCAACGGACTTTTGCTATTAGGCTGAGACTTGAGTCTCTGACGGTTCAAGTATTTTTGCAAGAAGTCTATTGTTTGTCGTCATACCTCATTTAGGCATCACCGGAAAATTAGGGTGACTGACCATCAATAACATTTAGAAAATCTTCAGCCGTGATAATCGGGCAAGAAAAATTATCTTTTAGACTGAGTAAATCGCGATCGCCCGTCACGAGATAATCTGCCTCACTGACCACAGCCAAAAGTAAAAAAGGCACATCAAACGGGTCACGACATTCAGGAATTACAGGCAAGCGGTCGGGCATCGCTACAACTTCACAAAAGAGTATGTAATCCGATAGTAAATCTTCTTGCTCAGTTGGCGTGAGCTTAAACTTTGGATAAGCCAGCACTCGGATTAACTCAGTCGTTGTCGCTTTAGAAACCACGGGAGTGAAGAGATCGTCCTGCCATGCCAAACGAAGCCTAGATACTCTGCCCCCAAATATCAGGGCCGAGATGATGATATTAGTATCAATTACCACCCGTGGACAACCCATTACGACTGACGCGCCCAAGCCACTGCATCAGCCACATCCTGCTCACTCAGTCCTAAATCCGCCAGCTTAGATCGAACCGCATCAGCCCGATGAATTTTTACAGGAGTCAGAATAATTTGCCCACCCTCCACCTTTACCTCAAAATACTCAGCCTCCCCGATTTCACGGGTAATACTTTTAGGCAGCGTTAGTTGATTCTTAGAGGTTAACTTGGCGAGCATGACTTGCCTCCTAGCCTTTGCTATCAAATGTAAGGAATCCTTACTTGAGTATATACATCCTACCTTACTAAATTTAAAACCCAATCACCGAAACCGCCTTTCGCTTCTGCTCTGGAATCTAAAAGTCGTTTTACAGTATTAAAAGCATCTTCAACTCGCCATTAGGCTAATTTCTATACTTGGACGTATTGACAAAATGCATTTGTTTTTAACTTGTCACCAATGTCCCTGCCCAAATGGCTTGGTCAATATCAAGAAAAATAAAGGAAGAAAATGCTTGAATATCTAACTGGTAAACAGCCGACTACAGAGCTACTAAATGAATGGATTGAATATTTTCATACTCATGGGTTTATTGTGATTCCTAATGTGTTGACACCCGAACAATGTGAGCTTCTCAGAAATGATTTAGATGAAACTCTTAAAAAAAACGAAGGCAAAAACTATCAGAAATCCAAGAAAATAATGAAGCGAATGTTCGAGCATTCTCAGCAGAACCTGAAGCTTTTTAATTTAGAACCAATCGTGACGTTTGCAGAATTTTTAATTGGTGGAGCAAATGGAACAGGCTACTCAATGGATGATGGTATTCCCAACGCTAACATAATTCATGTTATTCACAATAACTCATTTAAAATTCCTCCAGAAACTGACGGATTAGCTAAAAATGCATGGCATCAAGACGATACACCCCATGTAATTTCGCTTGATGGAAAACCCTTAACTAACATTCGCTTGAATGTTCTTGCATTCACAGTCAATTACTACTTAACAGATGTACTATCTCAAGAAAATGGGCCAACTCAGGTGATTCCAGGATCTCATCTGTTTGGTAAGTTGTGCGATGGTGATATTTCTGGATATGAAGATCGAATTTATAGCTGCTTAGCAACAATGGGTTCCGCTGTTTGTTTTAACAATCAGGTATGGCATAGAGGTTCTAGAAACTCTTCCTCTATCACTCGCTACATTACGCAGATTACTTATGCAAAAAGACTGGTTGGACACAAGTATGCACCATTTATGAATTATCAAATGCCAAGTCACTGCTATGAAGAAGCAGACGAGAGATTGAAGCAACTGTTAGGGTTTCTTCCCAGTGGTGCCTATGGTTAATTTGGTAAATACAGGTTTCATAGGACTCATATTTGATTTAGTGAAAAAAATCCGTATACCTTGAAACTCACTACTTTCCACTTCTTATCTACGCAAATAATTTCATTAATCAAGTCAGATACTTATATTATAAAGAAACGCTGCAAACAGCGTTTCTACAGATGTTTTTGATAAATTTCTGGTAGCTTCCACCAAGGAATATGAGGATATTCATGATGTTCTTTGTGGTAGCCAAAATGATAGCAGGTAATAAATGACCACCAAATCGGACGGTTAATAGTTTGGGCACAATGAGGCTGAATGTAACCACCAATCGGCTCACTGTGAGGTAAAAAAGTACCAAAATAAAATAATTGCAACGAACTTAAAATTGCCGGAACTGACCAAAGGTAAATTAAATTGGCATGGGGAATATGCAGTAAGTAATGAGCAAAGTTATAAATAATCGTTAGAGTAATAATTTGTCTCCAACTCCAGTAATTTTTCATAAAATAAAAGTACCAACCAAAAAAACTTTTATGTTTGCTATTATGAAAATCTGGGTCTACTTGAGTCGCTGGATTATGGTGATGTAACCAATGTTTTCGTAATAGTTTTTGATAAGGTAAAAAACCATATAAAGTTAGGCATAATAACCCAATCAGATGGTTGAATTTAGGATTTTGAGGAAATACTACTCCATGCATCGCATCATGGGCTGTAATAAATAATCCTGTATATAAAAATGTTTGCCAAACTATAAGAAAACACAATATAAAACTGGGAATTCTAGATGTATCAAGACAAAGTAAGATAATCAGACTAATAGCCCATAGGCCAATAATACAACTAGCAATGAAAAGTCCCAATAACGAAGATTTATTCTTCACTAGTGGGTTTAGTTTTATTTGAATACCAAGCGGTTGTTCTAACTCTATCACGTTCTTACTCCGGGTAGCATTTCGCTAAAACTTCTCAAATCATAGTCATGACAAATACCACCAACCACCAGTAAGAAAAGTCTATCTGAGGGCAGTGTTTTGCACTAGACAGCGCAAAAACTCAAAAATAATGTAGAAATGTTAAGTTACTTTAAGTAGTATTGCACAATTAGCCATCTTAGCAAAACCTGCTTGCGGTTGAGATTCTTTCTAAGACTTAAGACTGACGCGCTGAAACACTTGACACTGCGTAAGTTCTGTGAGTTGTGTGATTTCCCGGTTCATTTAGCCTTAGTTTAAGGAAGACAACTGCTAAGTTCTATGAGTTAGCTCATATTTAAATCAGTGAACAGTTATCAGGTGTATGAGGTTGCTGATGGAGACATTGATCAAACCGCTGTTTTGGGAGCTTAGTATTGCTGCGATCGCGATCGTTGTGCTAATCTTCGGTTTCTATCTATTTCGCCAATATGCCATTGTGGCAATAGCCTATAAAGCCAAAATACTCTGCTCAGGCGTATTTGTTTCTCAACGAGATGCCATTTCAGTACAAAATCAAGATTTACTAGTTGACGATTTAGCGCTTCTCAAATACATCAGTGCTGAAATTAACTACCAAGAACAGTCCGTTACAACTTCAGTATTCGGTTTAATCAAACGCAAGGCTATCTTTCGTCCAGGACTTGGTTGTACTTTAGTGAACAACTTTCCTCAAGAAAAATTGCTGGAACAACAAACAGCTTATCCGCAGCCAGATAAATTGGACTTGCTACCAAAATTAGTTGAGACGGAAGATCTTAACCCTGGCATCGACATAGCAAAACTGAATACAACTGTTGATATTGCTTTTTCTGAGCCTAATCCCAACCGATTAGGTCGAACAAGAGCAGTAGTCGTGATTTACGATGGTCATATTGTCGCTGAACGTTATGCTGAGGGCTTTTCAAGCGATACTCCACTCATTGGATGGTCGATGACTAAGAGTGTAATCAATGCCTTAATTGGCATTCTTGTGTATCAAGGCAAACTATCCCTCAGTGACAACAAGCTTCTACCCGAATGGAGTCAACCGGGCGATCTTCGACAGGATATTACCCTTGATCAGCTTTTGCGAATGAGCAGTGGTCTGAAGTTTACAGAAAGTTACACCAATCTTTTAGAAGACTGCACAATCATGCTTTTTAATAGCAACGATGCCGCATCTTATGCAGCTAACAAGTTATTAGAAGCGAAACCAGATACAAAATGGTACTACTCTAGTGGTACAACTAATATTCTCTCACGCATTATTCGTAACACCGTTGGCGAGGCTGATTATTTTGCCTTCCCGCGCCGTGCTTTATTCAACCGTATCGGTATGCACAGTGCGATTCTTGAGCCTGATGCTTCAGGAACATTTGTCGGTTCATCGTTCATGTATGCAACTGCGAGGGATTGGGCAAAGTTTGGCTGGCTCTATCTCCAAGATGGTGAATGGTATGGTGAACGTATCCTACCTGAAGGATGGGTGAAATACTCGACAACACCAACACCATCAGATCCCAAGCAAAGGTATGGGGCCCATTTTTGGTTAAAGTTTCCGCCTATGTTTGCCAGCACTCAAGTTATTTCTCCCCCACTTGCAAATGACATGTATATAGCATCAGGTCATCAAGCCCAGTTTCTGACGATGATTCCATCCCATAAACTGGTTGTTGTTCGCCTTGGCTTATCCCAGCTGCCGCAATCTTGGGATCAGGAGTGGTTTATCTCACAACTACAGTCAGCTGTTTTAACGAAACGCGAAAGTCCTCATATAGGCGCGAAGCAAGGTGGGGAGGAATAGCGTATTGATGACGATTACATTTATGACTAATAGACCTCTTGCATAAATCTTTTTTACCGGGCTACGTCCCGCTTCTCTACGAGACGCTTCGCGAACGCTAAGCTGTTCCATATATAACTTGCATAATTAGGGCGGGCAAGATGCCCACCCCACAAGAGTTTTATTTAATTTGATTATGTAATTTAGATGTTTTTTAGCTTAACACGCATAGACAAGGCAGCGGCTTCCCGCTTTCTTAAGCGCAAAGACAAGGCAGTGCGTTGGGGAGACACTGCGTTGCAGAGCGAGTGTGGCTTGGGGAGCCACCCCCGTGGGCGGGTTTCCCGACTTGAGGAAGCCACTGCGTTGCTCTGGTCGAGAGAGTTGTAGCATACGACTTTTGCAAGAAGTCTATTGACGATAAAACTCTATTCTCTCCATTCAACGATCGCCTCCTTATTCGCATCAGTTAATTGATGTCAATAATTGACGATTGAACTCATCTTGATCAGCAAATGTGAGAAAAATTCTATCTAGTTTAGTCAATTCAAATAACATCCTGACTTGATCGTTTACAGAACACAAAAAGAGGTTGCTATCAGCGTTTTTAACTATCTGCATTGTCCTGACTAATGCACCTAAACCAGAACTATCGATAAACTTTACTTCTTTAAAATCGATCAACAATATATCAGCGCCATCAGCGATAGTATCACTAACTTCACGGCGTAATTGATTCCCTCGAATACCATCTAAGACGCCAGATATTTCTACTACTTTAACTTTACGACTCATAGTGTTGATTAATTGCTATTTTACTGACTAATAATACATTGCTATTTTGACACTTGCCTAATTAAATTGCAATAATTGTAACAATATTGTTGCGTATTAATATGCAAATATATAACGATATATCAAGAGTTAGAGAAGATTTGCAATCTCTATGTAGTGCTATGATAAGCAAGATTACGCAGATAAAACTCCAGCAAAGCAATTATAAATTAATTGTATATTTTAATACTCCCTAATAAGGAACTAACAGTGAAAATTTGAGGGTTTTAGAGAGGCGCTTTCAACAGCGTTTCTAGATGAGCGATCGCCTAAAAATCTCTGCGCCATTCCAGTTAAACCCCCATGTGATTTTTCACCCCACTCCCTATTTCCTAGAGGGTGCCAAGACAACCAAGATGTCGAACTGTTCTCGCTCTGGTGTTGTAGAAGTTGTGGCGCTAATGCTATAAATTGAGCCGATAATCTCTTTCCAAGATTGAGAGTTTTGGTCGTTGAACATGATTGGCACAAAACCATAAAACCATGACAGAAATGACCCCATATTTACGTAAAAATAACCACGATTCGGACGAGGAAGAGAATTAGTGGCAGTCCTGAAATTGTAAGTTGCAGGCAACTTCACATAAGGCTGTGGTACTAAATCAGCGATCGCGCTAAATCCAGTTGCAACCACAACAGTATCCTGATTCACCCAACTATAGGCAAGTAAGCTTTGTGCAGAATCTCCTCCTAAATCCCAACTAGTAACAGATTGACCCTTTATATCTTGCGTATTAACTATTATTCCACCCATTAACAAAGATTTAATGAATTGATCTAGCTTTTTGAAAGTTGTATCCGCTGCGGCGCGATTAGTCGTTTGCACAGCTAAGCCTATCCCTAAATTAAAATTGGGGCTAGCTAATTTAAATAATCCTCCTTTGGTGGGGAAGAAAAACAAAGCATATTCACCATCCATCCAACTCATGATGTCTTTTTCTAAATCTAGCCCCGTACTACTACGGAAAAAGTTGCGGAATGTAGCTAACAGGTCTTTGAGTTGCGCCTTGGTACTAATGGTTTGAGCTAACTTTAGCCACTGTTGGTTAAGGTTGCGACCTGTAAGCGCCGAGTAAGTTGCAGCAGGCAACCGAGACAGTATCATCTGGTGATTTTGTGTAATTAAGTCGTCTTTTGCGGATTTAGATGTTTGGTGATAAGCGTTGACTTGAAAGCGCAATCCTTCTGTTTGTACTGTCAAGAAGCCATCGATGGTACTGTATTCATTTAATGATGGACTGATGGCATCAACACTCAAGCCGGGAAAAGGTAGGTTGGGATCTTTGGAAATATCGCTGATTAAAGGTACAAATGTTGACAAATTTTCATAGATTGTAAACAGCACCTTACCAGACCGAGAACGTTCAATTGTCTGCTGAAACTGGGGATTTTGCGCCAAAGTTGCATTTCCTTGGGCAGTATCGATTAACTGCTCAATGGGTTGGGCTGTAATTCCAGTCACGACGTATCCTGGAAAAGTGGCGATCGCCACCCCACGCTTCTTTAACTTCGGGAGCTTTTGCAAAGAAGGAGGTAGCTTATTTTTAGTTGGAGCTACCTCTGGAGTTTCTAATTCCAGTATATTGACACCCTTGTACTGTCGTACCTTGCTTCCTTGGGTATCTGCTTGGAGTTGTGCCAAAAACAGCTGCAACCGCTTATCATCCTTCACTGGAGCCAGCAACAAAAAATTAGCATCTATACTTGCCACAGTAGATCCCACCTTGGGCATGAACGCCACCGTTACTTGCTCCCCTAGCCAAGACTCAACATTTTTTGTATAGTCAAACTTGGCGGTCACAGGTAAAAACTGTGACACTGCTGTCCAAGTTTTTTGAACTAACTGAAAACGACCCAAGGTTTTCCAAGTTTCTGCTCTAGTGTTAACTAATCCTACTAACGGGGTATCAGCTGGCAAGACATTGGCAACAATAGCACCAGAAGATAAAGATGGCTGGTTTGTTTCAGGAACAGCAGCAACTGTTAATGTAGAAAGCAACGATAGCGTAGCGGCAGGTAATAGCATCATAATTTTGTGATTATGTGATTAATTGCACCAATAGAGAGAAGGATTTGATACCAATTTCTCATAAAGATGCACTTAAGATACTCTCGATTGCTGCCATAGGACAAGTTTTAATTGAGAGCAGTAGCAAACTCCATTAATAATTTGGTGTTCGTGTTCAGCTATCCAATCATAAATTTGTGCAGCTTTGACCAATGCCACTTTTTCTGAGCGATAAAGTTGAGGAGTGGGACAATAGGCTTGACCATTGATGTGTATGGCTGCAATTTGCCAATAGTCGCTGCTTTCACCTTCTGGTACAACTTCTAAAAATCCGTTATTGTAAGGCTCGATTATTCCTATGTTCATCTGCAACCATCAAACTTGAAACCAAAACTACAACATCAGATGACAGCCATTCAAGCGAGGAAAAGCTGAAATCACAGGGAATTAGAGTACAACCCCCATCAATGATTTTGTGTTCCTGGTCAATGGAAATCTGAATGATTGGTCACTTTTTAGCTAATCTTGGTGTTAACCGCAGGCGTGTGGAGCAAATCCGGTTGGCTTTGCGCGATTTAAACATCTAATTTTAGCGATTTACTGAATTGAAATCTCATCAATTTTGAATTTGTACAGTTTCAGTTGGCGGATGTTTAATCTCTCCCTCACTGTAGCCCAAGTCGTACATACTAGCAGCTTGAGAATCATGTTCTGGTGGTACTTTGGGTCGTCTAGCCCAGGCATCAGATTTTCCTAAGTTAAACCAATCTTCATCAGTAGTTTCAGAATTGGATGTGTTCTCTGTTTGTTTCATATAAGTATCCCTACTTGTTTAATGTAGTAGCTCCTTCCTGGCTATGCAAATAATTTCATGAATTAAGCCAGATTCTCATATTCCTATATAATGACAATTGCTTTAGTGATACATTACTTCTTCCGTAAGTATGAAAGTGGATCATACTGTGTAATTTTTGATATGTTCTAGAGAATAATCAAAAGCTACAGCGCTCTGTTCAAGAATGTAATAGCAATTCCCTATTTAGGAGAGTAGTAGAAATCATTCGTAGCTATTATTTGGTAAATTTTGGATCAAACATTCAATAGACCTCTTGCAAAAGTCCTTCTTTGCGTTCTCTTCTCTGCGTCTCTGTCT
>NZ_JCACKM010000183.1:0-12520 GCF_059505385.1 Desmonostoc vinosum | reverse complement strand
ATCGAGGACTCGCTCTAAGCGAAGCTATGCCGCAGGCTTTACGCTGCGCTAACGTCATTAATTCGTAATGACGCTCCTTCGGACGTTCGTACCGACGCTCGATGACTCGCTATCGCTACCGCTTTGCTAACGTAATTAGTTACTTTCCCTCATCTCCACCTAACATAGCCCCTCAAAACAGCCATGTATAAACCTGTTGAAAATACTACAAATTCTATGTATGAAATCAATAGATGGCGTATTGTACGCAGCTTGGAATTAATTCAAGATGCAATTGTAATTTCCCTGTGCATGGGTTTATTTAGCTTCATGGTAATTCAGGTGAGAGATATGTTTCTTTCCCTCTTACCACCTCTAGATTTTCATGTTGTCACTGCCGATATTCTCTTTTTACTTATTTTGGTTGAGTTGTTTCGATTGCTGATTATTTATCTGCAAGAACAACGAATATCTATCGGGGTAGCCGTGGAAGTTTCCATTGTTTCTGCCTTAAGAGAAGTCATCGTCAAAGGCGTCTTAGAAACGAGTTGGAGTCAAGTTTTAGCCACTTGTGCCTTCTTGTTAGTCTTGGGAATCTTACTAATCCTGCGAGTTTGGCTACCCCCCACTTTTGAAGGCATAGACCCTGAACAAGAAATATCCAGACGCTACAGAAATCGCGCTAAGTCAGAATTATCACAAACCAACGGCCGTTAGAAATAGCGATGAGAGAGAAGACGCAAACAAAAGGAAACGCGGTAAGGCAGTCGCAGTCCCTGGCGGTTTCCGCCGGATGCGTTAGCGACTAAGGAGCGTCACTGCCGAACCCGGAGGGGGACGCAAAGAAACTTTCACTCACATTCCCCGCGTCCTCTTGATTTCCCATTACGAATTACGTTAGCGAAGAAGCGTCATTACGAATTACGAATTATAAAGAGGTTACTATGTCCACTACTACCTTCACATCCAGCCGTCCTAGAGATGTACAAGTTGCTGAAATTGGTAAAAATACATTAGTGTTGCGATCGCGGACTTGGGAACGGCTAAAATTTGAGGCTGAGTATTCCCGTCAACGCGGAACTACAGCAAATTCTTATTTGATTCAAGCTGATAAAAAAGCTTTAATTGATCCTCCTGGTGAATCATTTACCGAAATCTATCTCCAGCAACTCACCCAAAATCTAGATTTCAGCACCCTAGATTATATCATTCTCAATCATATCAATCCAAATCGGAGAGCAACTCTGCAAGTATTACTCTCACAAGTTCCTCAAGCTACTCTCATTTGTTCTCGTCCTGCTGCTAATGCTTTAAAAACTGCTTTCCCAGAATGGGAAGCACGCATTCAATCTGTGCGTTCTGAAGATACTTTAGATTTGGGACAAGGACATAATTTATTATTTTTCACTGTCCCAACTCCCCGTTGGGCAGATGGGCTGTGTACTTACGATCCTATGACAAAAATTCTCTACACAGACAAATTTTTTGGCGCTCATGTTTGCGAAGATACGCTGTTTGATGAAGATTGGAAGAGATTAGATGTAGAACGCCGTCATTATTTTGACTGCATCCATGCGCCCCAAGCTAAACAAGTTGAAGTAGCTTTAGATAAATTGACGACTTTGGGAGCTAGATGTTACGCTCCTGCCCATGGCCCAGTTGTTCGTTATAGCCTGAGTCGTTTTACTTACGATTACCGTCAATGGTGTCAAGGACAAAAATCTCAGGAGTTGAGTGTCGCTTTACTTTATGCTTCTGCCTACGGCAATACAGCAACTGCGGCTGATGCTATTGCTCAGGGCTTAATTCAAAATGAAGTCAATGTAGAATCCATTAACTGTGAGTTAGCAGATACCGCAGAGATTATCCGCATTGTCGAAGCTTGCGATGGCTTTATTATCGGTTCGCCCACTTTAGGTGGACATGCACCAACTCAAATTCAAACTGCTTTAGGAATAGTCCTCTCAGCAGCGGCTAAAACTAAGCTAGCAGGGGTATTTGGTTCCTATGGTTGGAGTGGGGAAGCAATTGATTTAATTGAAAGCAAACTCAAAGACGCTAACTATCGTTTAGGTTTTGAAACAATTCGAGTGCGCTTTAGCCCTACTGCCGAAGTTTTACAGCAGTGCCAAGAAGCGGGTGCATCTTTTGCTCAAACCTTGAAAAAAACCAAGAAGTTGCGTACTCCCCGTCAAGCTGTGACGGAAACTCATGTCAATCGCACTGAACAAGCTGTTGGACGAATTATGGGTTCTTTGTGTGTAGTGACAACTCGTGATGAAGAGACTCACAAAGGGATCTTAACTTCTTGGGTATCTCAAGCAACTTTCAACCCGCCTGGAATTATGATTGCGATCGCCCAAGAGCAACATGCAGATTTAATGTATCATCCTGGTGATCAATTTGTGTTGAATATCCTCAAAGAAGGCAGAAATCTACGACGCTATTTTTCTCGTCATAGCATGGTGGGAGATAATCCCTTTGTTAATCTTTCTACACAACAGGCGCAAAATGGTTGTCTGATTTTGAATGAAGCTTTAGCCTATTTAGAATGTACAGTAAAAAACCAGATTGAATGTGGCGATCGCTGGTTAATTTATGCCGTAGTAGATCAGGGCGAAGTGTTAGCAAATGATGGTGTAACAGCCTTGGAACATCGTAAATCTGGTAGTCATTATTGACTAATTCGTAATTCGTAATTCGTAATGACGCTCGATGACTCGCTCTAAGCGAAGCTATGCCGCAGGCTTTACGCTACGCTAACGTAATTCGTAATTAATGTACAAGCCCTTCAAGTCATTGATAGAGATAAAAAACTGCCTGCCTTTTTTTAGTCCACGCATGAATGCAGAGGTAACAATTACGAATTACGTATTATCAATTACGAATTGTTTTGTGCTGAGTAAAGTCAAAAGTACTCAGCACTCTTTACAAATTGTCCTTTGATAAATAATAAATAACTAAAGCGAACTATTCGTTACATTTGGCGATCGCTTGACTTTTATTGAAGCAACCTTGTTACCCTAACATCATATTCAGTACCTTGTGGGTGATCGCTTCTAGCTTGTACCCGTGCCATACCATCAGCTTTTTGTCTTGAGTCGGCGTTGATTTCGTACCTTGCTGTCCCGCTTTGACAGGTATTGTTTATTTGACTGACAAACTCTTTGATATCAACCAATACTTCGTAAGTATGAACCATTGTTGAATCTCCTCGTGCAATTGCAAACGATAGGAATACAACCCAGTATAAGAAATGAGATAAGTATTAGTTTTTAAACTAATACAATTCTTCATATCAAAGTCTTCAGCAATATTGTGTTAGGTAGGCAATGTCTGTAGTCCGCTCAAGCCCTAACTTTACTTATAGTTAGTGCCCACTCTATACTTGTCGAGAATGATACCAGATTTCAGTTGCAGAAGCTGGGGTTTTGGGTATCTCAAACTTTAATTACGAATTACGAATTATTTAATTACTGTAGCAATTACTCAACGAGAATGAAGATAAGTAATGCTTTTTGAAGAAGTTTAAACTATTGTATTCCTCTCCATAACATTCATCTAATGTGGAAAATTCCCCGTGGGCTGAGCGAAGTCGAAGCCCATTCCCCACTCAGCTAAGTCCGATTAATTCGGCAATCACCCTGGTGAGCTTGTCTGGCTCTACTGGCTTAGAAACATGGGTTTGAAAACCTGCTGCTAGTGCTTGCTGGTAGTTGATTTCTCCAGCATAAGCGGTAAGGGCGATCGCAGGGATCTGTCCCCCATGGTCTGGTGGCAGGTTTCTTATCTGACGCATCAGCGTATAGCCATCCATTTCAGGCATTCCGATATCACTTAAGAGTACGTCTGGTTTAAAGTTCATGAAAGCGGTGAGCGCTTCTTTGGCACGGGCAACTTCTATTACAGTTGCACCATGCATCTCTAGCAAAAAGGTAACAAACTCCCGCGTGGATGCATCATCCTCTACTACTAAAATCTTGACACCACTCAGATCTGATGATTGCTGAGATTGATTAGTTTCTAGATGTGTTTTTGATTGCGTCACCATTAGCGGCAGCCGGATGGTAAAGGTTGCTCCTTGAGATTCACCCTGGCTCGCTGCCTGGACTGTACCACCATGCATTTCTACTAAGTAGCGAACAATCGCTAAACCTAACCCCAATCCCCCAAACTCCCTGGTTGTGGCAGCATCTGCTTGACGAAAATGGTCAAATACATAAGGTAAAAATTCCGGGGAGATACCTTTACCTGTATCACTAACGCTGATTTGGGCAACAGAATTCAAGCTCTCTAGGCGAATTTCTATTCGTCCTCTCGCAGGAGTAAACTTGATGGCATTGGCAAGGAGATTCCAAATAACTTGCTGTAATCTATTGGAGTCACCCATAACTGCCGCTACATCCGGTTCTAAAATCAGCTGCATCTCTAAAGATTTAGCTTCAGCCGACAATCGCACTGTTTCGATTGCGGCTTTAATTATCGATGCCAAATTAACTGGGATAATATTCAAGCTGAGTTTACCACGCAGAATTCGAGAGACATCCAAAAGGTCTTCGATTAGTTGTGCTTGCACTTGGGCACTACGCTCAATAGTCTCCAAAGCGCGCTCAGTGGTTTTTGCATCTAGCTTACGGCTGCGTAGTAACTTAGACCAACCGACGATGGGGTTAAGGGGCGTTCGCAACTCGTGAGACAGCACCGCGAGAAATTCATCTTTGATGCGATTGGCTTGCTGAGATTCTTCATAAAGTCGAGCGTTGTCAATTGCCGAGGCTGCCATCTGAGCTAATTGCACTAAAATGGCTTCGTCTTCGGCAGTAAACTCGCCTTCGTATTTATCAGAAAGTTGAATTAGACCAAGGTTTTTACCATTACGGCTGGTAAGGGGCACAGCTAGCCAACCACGGATGGGTGGATGCTGATTTTTGTGTTGACCAAATCCGCGCCATGCTGGGTGTGCTTCTAATTCAGCCTGAGTCATTCTTAAGGGATGCTGTGTGCTACAGACAAGCGAGTAAATTCCGCAACCATCGGGTTTTTCGTAATACTCTTGCCATTGAGCATACTTTGGTGATAAAGATACTGTATGTACAGCTTGTGACCAATCTTCATTCACTGTCATGCTGGTGAAGCATTGATGGGCCCCGATAATGTTGCGGGCTTGGCTTGTAATTGATTGCAATCTTTCATCTAATGCTAGCGTCGAGTTCACCGAAACAGCCGCTTGAGCTAGCTTTCTTAAGCGGCGTGATTGCTGTTGCTCGCGGACTAGTAATTGGGCGCGTTCTGCTTCTGTGCGCTTGCGCTCAGTTAAATCGAGGATAAAAGCCACAGATTGCTCCCGTGCCTCTCCCAACAGGCTGTAGCCAATTAAAATTGGTACTCGGCTACCATCTTGGCGAATATATTCCTTTTCATAAGGAGTACAAGCTCCGCTGACCCGCGCCTCGGCAATATGCTGTTCATCTACTGTCAGATATTCTGGTGGAGTGATGTCAGTCCAACGTAGTCTACCTTCTTGCAAATCTTCCCTTGTATAACCGACTATCCTTAATAGTTCATCGTTAGCTGCCCGGATACCACCGTAAATATCTCCAAAGAGAATACCGACAACATTCGCTTCAGCAAAACTACTGAGCTTCGCCTCGCTCTCCCGTAATGCCTCCTCAGCCTGCTTGCGATCGCTAATATCAATTGCTGAGCCGATGTAACCAACAAAACTGCCATCTGGTGTAAATCTGGGGATGCCATTACCTAATACCCAGCGATATTCTCCATCAAACCGCCTCAGGCGATATTCTATGCTAAAGTTTTCTCTAGCACCAAAAGAATCTGTGTAATTATTTATACATACATCTAAATCATCAGGATGGATGCCTTCAGTCCAACCGTTACCCATTTCTTCTGCCATGCTGCGACCTCTAAAGTCGAGCCAGGGTTGATTAAAATAATCACAAAGTTGATCAAGACCAGACATCCAAATCATCACTGGCGCGGTATCTGCCATGATCTGGAATCGTTCTTCGGTCTCACGCAACGCCTCCTCAGCTCGCCTGCGGTCAGTGATATCAAAGGACATCCCCGCCAGAAACCGTTGCCCAGAACTATCGCTCAAGGGAAATTTGAAGGATAACCAATACTGTTCTTCATCCTCTTGAGGAACGGTCTCTAGCAATTCTAGGGGTTCGTTAGTAGTTAAAATTGCTTGGTCATTGTCTCGTAACTGCTGAGCGATCGCGGCAGGTAATAAGTCAAAATCAGTTTTGCCGATCACCTCATTGACACTCTTGTTGACTGTCTGTGCCCCTGATGAATTGACGTAAACATACTGCCCTTGCTCATTTTTGATGAAAGCATTACCGGGTATGTAACGCATGAAGTTCTCAAACAGCGCTTGAGTTTCCTGTAGTGCTGCTTCCGCCCGCTTGCGATCGCTGATATCGGTAATTAAGGCAACATACCCTTCTACATTTCCTTGACTGTCGAAACGAGGAACATAAGTTGCGCTGATGTAGCGTGTTCCACCATCTTTATAGGGAATCTGGCTCTCATAAGTTACTTGTTCTCCTGCTAGTACCTGCTTTACATAAGGACGAACCACCTCATAAGCAGCTTCGCCTAGAACTTCCCTAATATGCTTACCATATACTTCCGCTGCCGAGTGCCCAAACCACTGTTCATAGGCTTGGTTGTTAAAGCGGTAGCACTCTTGTGCATCCACAAAAGAAATCAGAACTGGTAGAGCATTGGCAATGAGACTCAGTTCTGCTTCGCGTTGCCGTAGCGCCTCCTGTGTCTGCTTGCGTTCTGTAATGTCTCGAAAATACACAGCTACACCATCTGGCGAAGGGTAAGCATGAATTTCCAGCCACTTACCAATCGTCGGGCTAAACTCTTCAAAAATAACGGAAACTTGCTGGCTTACAGCTCGATGAAGTTCATGGTAGGCTGTGGTTCCTACTGTTTCTGGAAATACTTCTTCCCATACCTGTAATCCAAGCAGTTCGGCGCGGCTTTTTTGCAATAATCTTGTAGCTTGCTCATTAACGTAAGTGCAGCATAATTGAGCGTCAAAAGCTACAAAAGCATCAGTGATATTTTCTAAAATATGATTAATTTTAATCTGGGCAGCTTCTGTCTCCATTAGTAGCTCTTGCTCTCGCCGTCCTGCGTGTTTTCGCAACTGTGCCATTTTGAGATTAGCGGCGACACGAGCCAGCAGTTCGCGGGCCGAAAATGGCTTGGTGAGGTAGTCATCAGCTCCAGCTGCTAAACCTTCGATGCTAGACTCTTCCCCAGCCCGCGCAGACAGCAGAATAATTGGAATTTCTCTGGTATCTGGGTTTGTCCGTAGCTCCCGTAACAAACCTAGACCATCCAATTTTGGCATCATCACATCGCTCAAGATTAAATCGGGCAACTGTTGACGAACCGCAGCCAAAGCAGCCAGACCATCTGCCGCAGTTTCTACAATATACCTCTGAGCGCACAACAAACGCTGCACATATTCGCGCATGTCAGCGTTATCCTCAACTAGGAGGATACGTGAAGAATGAGACGCAAAGATGCAAAGAGCGAGGGATGCGGAGAAACTTTCATTTACATTCCCTGTGCCCTTCAGATTCTCCGCGTCCTCTTCCGGTCGCCAACGCAGAGCTTCTTCAATATAGGGGGCAGCATCTATGATTATTGATGTCGAGGAACGGGTTGTTTGCAGGCGATCGCTTGGTAAATGAGCAGAGCCAGTGGGCATGGACACCGTAAAACTACTGCCTTGCTCGATAACGCTAGTCACATTGATACTACCACCGTGCAGTAGCACTAGTTCTTGGACTAACGATAGACCAATTCCCGAACCTTCATAGGTTCGTCCTTTTGCTCCTTGGACGCGATGGAACCGCTCAAATAAATACGGGATTTCCTGGGTAGGAATACCTGTCCCTGTATCTTTTACTTCCATCTCAATATGATCGCCAGCCCAACGCAAGCTAACGGTGATTTCCCCGAACAAGGTAAATTTAAAGGCGTTAGAGAGCAAGTTGAGGACGATTTTTTCCCACATTTCCCGGTCTATATACACAGGTTCAGGTAGAGGGGGACAGTCTACTACCAAGCGCATCCCTGCCCGTTCGATGGTTGAGCGGAATACAGCTGCTAGTTCGGTTGTGAGTGCTGCTAGATCGGTTGGCTGATATACTGCCTTGATGCGACCGGATTCGATGCGGGAAAAATCTAGCAGGGTGTTGACCAATTTCAGTAAGCGCAGGGAATTACGATGTACAATTTCTAATTGTTCGCGATCGCTAGGCTGCAATCCTTGGGGTTTGGCAAGGGTATCTTCCAAAGGCCCAAGCATCAAAGTCAGCGGTGTGCGAAACTCATGGCTGATATTGCTAAAGAAAATTGTCTTAGCACGGTCTAATTCAGCCAATGCCTCAGTGCGTTTGCGCTCTTGTTCGTAAGCGTTGGCGTTGGCAATTGCCGTGGCAATGTGCTTGGCGACCATCTCAAAAAAGTTACGAAATTCCTCATCCAAAGCCCGACATGGGTTAATTCCCACCACCAGCAGCCCTGTTAATTTTTTCTGCCCCGCCGCCCGCAACGGCAACACTAGAGCCTGTTGAGGATGAATGTCCCACGGCCCTGTCGGCAATAGCCCAAACCGCTGCTGTAAATCTGCTATTAAAACAGCCTGGTCTGTCTGTACCACCGTAGCAAATGACCAACCACTGGTTTCACTTTCTGGTTGCGTGAGATCAACGCAACTAGGACTAGCGGATGTGTTTGCTTGCGGGAGCGTACTTTGACAAAGGAGTGCTTGTTTGCTGTCTGGTGTTAATAAATAGAGCAAAGCAAAGGGAATATCCGCAGAATTTTCTTTTAAAGTCTCTATAGCTGCATAGCAAGCTTGCTGAGAAGTTTTTGCCAATCCTGCCTGAGCTGTCAAATCTCGCAGCGTCTTCAGGCGTCGCTCGCCTAAAACCCTCTGCGTAGTTTCACTCACAGCAGTAAATGCACCGCCAACCCCTCCTGTATCATCGGGAATAGGACTGTAGGAATAAGTGAAATAAGCTTCCTCGACATAGCCATATCGGTCAACCAGCAGCAACGAGTCATCTGACCAAGTAGCTTGCCCAGTTTCGAGAACACCTTCTAGCTGCGCCCCAATAATATGCCAAATTTCAGCCCAAATTTCTCGTCCTGGTTTCCCCAATGCTTTGGGGTGTTTTGTAGCACCAAGTATAGGTCTCCAGGCATCGTTATAAAGTAAAACTAAGTCTTTGCCCCACCAAATAACCATCGGAAAACGAGATTGCAAGCAAATACGTAACGCAATTCGCAAACTCTGCGACCATTCCTCAACTGGCCCCAGCAGAGTTGACGACCAATCAAGCGCTTGCATCAGTGCCCCCATTTCCCCACCACTGGCAAATATGTCTTCAAAGGCAGTTCTGTTTACTTCTTGTTGCACGTTTTCTGTTCCTTATTCTTGGCCATATTTGCCTAAGCTAAAAAACATCTAAATTACATAATCAAATTAAATAAAACTCTTGTGGGGTGGGCATCTTGCCCGCCCTAATTATGCAAGTTATATGTGGAACAGCTTAGCTGATCTGGAGTGCGATCGCCAATTTCGCTTTAGTTACGATACCTCATGTATTTAAAAATTGGTGCAATTTCCTTCGCATAGAGAGAACCTTATCACATGCTACTGGCAGCAAGACAACTGTCGCTAGAAAGAACAAGTCGCTAAAACTGGGCAAAAATGCGGGAATTAGGGAATTGGAAATTGCGAATGGTTCAGGATAGAAGTTTTAGTAGTGCTGATTAGATGTAACTAAAACCTCGCCTTTGAAGGCGAAAAGTTTTTGGAGCGCTTTATAAATCCCCACTACAAAAACGGCCTCCTGCCTTGAAGTATCTGGAAAACCTCAATGTGAAATTGTAACAGTCTATAATATCTGGATTAAAATTACCCAATAATCATCATATTGCTATGTCACGCCAAAAGAAAAAGCCAAGTGGATGCGGATGTGCAAATATTCCGTTTTCTGTAATTCTAATTATCTTAGGAGGTGGTTATTGGTGGTTTAATCAAAAAGTCAATCTAGACATTAGTAAGCTTTTTTCTAAAGTTCAACAAACAACTAATCCTGCTTCTCCTACTTCTACGCCTTCTTTATCAATCACTCCAAATCCCACTCCCAGCAATCAGCCAACTTCATCTCCAACAATCACACCTCCCCAAAAATTATTACCTCAAACTAATTGGGATAAAAAAGTAATTAGAGGTATTTATTTAAGTCGCTACCAGGTTACTAATAATGCCGACGAAAAAATAATTCGTCAAAGAGTTCGTTACTATCGCTCTCAAGGAATTAATACCATTATTCATGGTGTTTGGGGTAATGGTTGCACTATGTACAATAGCAACGTGATGCAGCAAACACTAGGATATAAAAGTTGTCCGAATCAGTTTCAAGACTTATGGTTAGAGTGGTTAATTGATGAAGCACATAAACAAGGAATGCAAGTTCATGCTTATTTCGAGAAAGGTATTAAAATCGATAAAAATAGTCCAATTTACGATTTAGCCGTTTCTCGAAAATGGCTGGTTCCTGGTGTAGATAAAACTTACGCTGGCATCGATCACTATGTCCTGGATATGGAAATTCCAGAGGTAGCTAATTTATTTAGAAATGTCTTAGTAGAATTTGTGCAAAAATATCCTAAAGTTGATGCAGTTCAGTGGGATGATTATCTGGGTTATCATGCTGAGTTACCTGGTAAAATCGATCGCACTGCTAAGTTAACTAATTTTTTGCAGCAAATGATCACTGCGATGAAAAAAGCTAATCCTTCAGTTAGTTTTGATATTTGCCACCACAATCCTTATTGGGCTAAACGATATTTTGCGGCTGATTGGCAAAAATGGAATGTTGATCGAGTTTTTATTCAAGCTTATAACGATAATGAAGCTAATTTCCAAGAAGAATTAAATTATGCTAAAAATTACGCTGGAGTTGCCATTACAGATCAGCAATTTCATCGTTTAAAAGAAATAGTCAATAATGACGCAATCAAGAGTATTTTAGTGTTTCCTCTCTCTAAAAAACCAGAAGAAACCGCTGCTGCTTTGAAAATAGGGATTAAATAATTCGTAATTCGTAATTCGTAATTCGTAATTCGTAATTCGTAATGACGCGACGCTCCTGCGTCGCTAACGCTTCGCTATCGAGGACTCGCTACCGCTGACGCTCGTACCTCGCTACCGCTTCGCTAACGCTAACGTAATTAAGTTTTGTAATGGGGATTTAGTGCAAAGTCACCAGGGGGTTTCCTCGGCTCATACTTTGTAAGACGGAAAAACTGTTCCTCTAGCTTTTTCAAAAACTTTTGCGAAGCTTGGGACTTAGCAGCAACCAAACGGTGATAAGAAATAAAGCAGGTGCGATCGCTAGTATTATAAAGTAAAACAGATGCAGTCAAGCTATTTGATGGAATTCAGGAGACTGTACTATTAGTGTTTTTTTCAGATACGCAGTCATCAATTTATGAACTACAAATTATGAATTATTTAGTCACCTTGGGTTCGTTGAAAAATTAATTGAATAGAAATAGGGAATGAACATGAGAGGAGCGAAGAAACTTTGTATCATGTCGGTGTCTTTTTCCATATTGCTGAATGGAGTTCTCTGTGTTTACCTACCGCAGTTGGCAAAAGGGCAAAAGGGTCGAGGGAAACTCTATTCCACTGCGGCGGTGAAGAATTTCTGCAAAAAGGCGCAGCAGATTATTGCAAATACGAAACTGAAAGCGAAAAATGTTAACTGGAACGAATTAGGGACACCAGGCATACCATTCCCCGCTCCCGGTATATCCGCCACAGGCTTTATTGGTTCTAATCCCACACCCTATGACGGAGCCTTATATTTACCACTGTCAACTCAGCAGTATGTAGGCTACGCAAAGGATAACACAGGCAAGACTTACCCACAGGTAATTATGTGCAAAATGAAATCGTGGGATGCGTTGAATTTTTATTATCCCGGCTCTGCTGCTTCTGGTTCTAACTGTGCAGTTGTAAATGCAAAGATAGGTGGTCTGGTTGTGGCAAGCCTGACCAACCAGAACCAAGAACCCCTTGCCATTCGCTCTGTGGTGTATGATAACTGGCTAACCTACACTGGAGAGCAGTGGACAGATAGCTCTCCTGCGCCTGTGGCTTACCTCAGCACAAAGGATGGAAAATTACATATCCTTAGTAAAGAACTTTACGTCGCAAGAAATAACCCATCCTCATTTGTCGGAGTCGAGAAAAAAGGTATTAACTATTGCCAAGTAATTGCACCTGATTATCTCCGCAGGCTTCTAGTAGGCAACATCACAGCACCAAAATGTGATCCTCCGCCAGTATACCAACAGCCATTAGGTCAGCCAGAATCTCCCAAACCCTGGAATTGTGCCAATCCTCAGCAGATACATTAGACCTCTTGCAAAAGTCCTTCTTTGCGTTCTCTTCTCTGCGTCTCTGTCT
>NZ_JCACKM010000182.1:0-12727 GCF_059505385.1 Desmonostoc vinosum | reverse complement strand
TAAGCGAAGCTATGCCGCAGGCTTTACGCTGCGCTAACGTAATTCGTAATTAAAATACATAAAAACCAAAAATTATAAGTAATTGTCAGTCTTCCCGATTTCTTCCCGATTGTTTGATAGAAAAGATAACGAGTTAGGAACTATAAATTAAAAAAATTCCCCACTCCCCACTCCCCACTCCCCACTCCCCACTCCTTATATGCGAATTCTATTACTTGAAGATGATAAAGTTTTGGTGGATGTGTTGCTGAAGTCTCTCACTCATCAACACTATATTGTTGATGCTGTCAATGATGGACAAACAGGATGGGAATATGCTCAAAGTGGCAATTATGAATTAATTTTAATGGATGTGGGATTGCCGCTATTAGATGGGATTAGTTTATGTCAGCGGTTGCGTTCTGGCGGTTATTCTACTCCTATTTTACTGATGACTGCGAAAGATGCGATCGCAGACCGAATTCGGGGGTTAGATGCTGGTGCTGATGACTATTTGAGTAAGCCTCTAGATTTAGGAGAACTCCAAGCGAGAATTCGCGCTTTATCGCGGCGCAAAGAGGTAGCACCGACTGCGGTGTTGCAGGTGGGGGAGTTAAGTTTAAACCCCGGTAGCTGTGAGGTTAGCTATCAAGAAAAACCTGTCAAATTAACACCGAAAGAATACAATTTATTAGAGTTATTTTTACGTAATCCTTCACGAGTTTTTACACGTACCCAAATTATCGATCATTTGTGGAATTTTGATGACGAACCACCCTTAGAAGAAAGTGTGAAAGCACATATTAAAGGACTGCGACAGAAGTTAAAAAAAGCAGGTGTAGAAGGCTGGATCGAAAATGTTTATGGTTTAGGATATCGTCTCAATCCCCAATCACAAAGCACTCACTTCGTTGAACAAAAGTACCAAGGATCTGTTAATGAAATGTGGCAGCAGTACCAACATTTGATGGCTAATAGGTTGGCAGTGCTACAATCAGCCGTAGCAGCGGTACAAACTCAAACCTTATCGCCAGAATTACGAAAATCCGCAGGGCATGAGGCTCATAAATTGGCGGGAGTTTTGGGAATGTTTGAGCGGGAAGCAGGAACAAAACTAGCACGAGAAATTGAGCAATTGTTATCAGCAGAAGGTACCTTCGCTTACAACCAATTACCATCTTTAGTAGGAGAGTTAAATAATCTCTTAGCTCTATCAAGTACAGATACAGAATTACAAATTGAAGCTCGATTATTATTAATAGATTCTGACCAAAAAATAGGTGCAGAGTTACAACAATTAGCCCAGTCAGCCGGCACAAGTTGGTATCAGGTAAAAGATTTAAAATCAGCTGCTGAATGGTTACAAAACCACCTCCCAGATTTAGTTGTGCTAAGTATAGATCCAGATTCTCAGTGGCAGGAAAGTTTAACACTAATTGCGGATTTAGCAGCACGTACTCCCTCCGTACCTGTATTGGTGCTTTCCGCTGCCGATCATTTGGCAAACCGGGTAACAGTAGCGCGTGCTGGGGGAGCAGGTTTTTTGGTGAAGCCTTTCGGGGCTGGGCAGATTTGGACTATTGTGTGTCAATTACTACGTCGCAACCGTTCCTTAGCGGTGAGGGTATTGGTGGTAGATGATGATCCGATGTTCTTATCCGCCTTGCGTCCTTTGCTAGAACCGTGGGGTATACGGATGACAGGACTGCAAAATCCCCAGCATTTTTGGGAGGTACTGCAATCTGAGCATCCCGATTTGTTAATTTTAGATGTGGAAATGCCACAAATAGGAGGAATTGAACTGTGTCAGGCGGTGCGTACAGCCCCCTCTTGGCAAGAATTACCGATTTTGTTTTTAACTGCACGTAGTGATAAAGAAACGATTCAACAAGTATTCGCAGCTGGGGCTGATGACTATATTACTAAGCCAGTCATCGGCCCGGAATTATTAACTAGAATCACCAATCGTTTAGAACGGAACCGTCTTTTAAGAGCTTTTTCTACTAAAGATTCGCAGACTGGTATCAGTAATTATCACCAATCTACTAGTGATTTAGAAAACCTACTACATGAATCTGAAACCAATGGTAGTCCGGTTTGTTTGGCAATTTTGCAAGTAGTTCAACTACAGCAATTTAATATCCAATACGGGCATACTGTTGGTAGTCAAATATTACAACGGTGGGGTCGGCTGTTGCAATCGGTGTTTCGTGGTGGTGAGGTACTGGGATATTGGGGTAATGGTGAGTTTATCATTGGATTGCCTGGTTTGAACAAAACAGAGGCAGGCGATCGCCTTTCAGAAATCCTGACTATTTTACGTCAGCAAATATTTACTGCACCAGATAACAGTAGATTTCAAGTCTCGTGTGATTGGACAATTGCAGAATACCCCAAAGAAGGATTAACAATCCAATCTCTTTATCAAACTGCCAATATTATAGCTAAGACTCCGCTCAGCTTGAACCCTGAGCGAAGTCAAAGGGCTAAATAACTTAGTTTATATGTTTAATTCTTAACAAAATGAACAACGATCAAGTCGGTCGAGAACACCAATTGTGGGCAATACTCAGCCGTAACAACGCCCTTTTGAGAGCGCAACAAGAAGCTGCGATCGAAGGAATTTTGATCGTTGATGAAAATCGTCAAATTGTTTCCTATAATCAGCGTTTTTGCGAACTATGGCAAATACCCAATGAGCTAATTCTTGAAGCTGATTCACCTAATTTATTGGCATATATCATCTCTCAATTAGCTCAATCAGAAGCATTTTTAGAGAGAGTTAACTATCTTTATGAACACCCACAAGAAGTTAGTCGAGAAGAAATTTATTTTCGAGATGGACGAGTTTTTGACCGCTATTCTTGTCCAATTGTGGGGAATTGGGAATCGGGAATTGGAGATTGGGGATTAGGAATTGGAGATTGGAACTACAAGAATTCTTCCCCAGTCCCTAGTCCCCAGTCCCCAGTCCCCAGTCCCCAGTCCCCAGTCCATTTTGGCCGAGTTTGGTACTTTCGAGATATTACAGAATACAAGCGACGGGAAGCAGCGCTGCGTTTAATTGTTGAAGGTACAACTACACAAATTGGTGATGAGTTCTTTAACGCTTGTGTTCGTTCTTTAGCCGAAATTCTCCAAGTTCGTTATGTCTTAATTGCAGAATTTTCTTCTGAAGTTCAAGATAAAGTACATACGCTAGCTTTTTGGACTGGAGAAGATTTTGGTGATAATTTTGAGTATGAATTAGCCCCTACCCCCTGCGGGCAACTGCTGAATGGAGAGATGCGTAGATATTGTCATTCAGTACAAGGTTTATTTCCTAAAGACCAATATTTAATAGATTTCGGTGCTGAAAGTTATATTGGTATCCCACTCAAGGATCAACGGGGAACAATTCTTGGATTCATAGCAGCTTTAGATACGAAACCACTATCAGAAAATACTGCTACTGAAGAGTTAATATTAAAGATTTTTGCAGCACGAGCTGGTGCAGAACTAGAACGTAAACTGACAGAAAAAGCTTTAGAAGATCAAGTGAATAGAGCCAATTTACTACGTAAAATTACGCAAAAAATTCGTAATCGATTAGACGCACAGGAAATCTTTCAAACTACAGTTGACCAAGTAGGTAAAATATTTGACGTTAGTCGTTGTTATATCCACAGCTATATTGCTACTCCGCAGCAGTTACCTTTGGTAGCAGAGTATAAAGTATCAAACTATACATTTAAAATAGAGACAGAAATTCCCGTTGATAGTAATCCTTTTATTGAGCAAGTTTTGCTACAAGAAGCAGCTGTTAGTATCCCTGATGTCTATATTCATCCGTTGATTGCGCCATTTAAATATCTTTGCGAGCAATTAGAGATCAAATCAATGTTGGCAGTGAGGACATCCAATTGTGGAGTAGCCAACGGAGTTATTGTATTACATCAATGCGATCGCCATCGTCAATGGACAGCCGCAGAACTAGAATTATTAGAAGCAGTCGCCACACAAGTAGGTATTGCTTTAGCGCAAGCCAAACTTTTAGAACAAGAAAAGCAACAGCGAACCCTCCTTGAGCAAGAAATTCAAGAACGTTTGCGGATAGAAGCAGCATTAGTTGAACGAGTTAATTTAGCAGAGTTAACAGCAAAAGTTGGTATAGCCCTCACTCAAGGTAAAAGTTTATATGAGATGCTGGGCTTGTGTACATCTGCGCTCTATAGTCACCTTGATGTTGCTTTTGCAGGTATTTGGACTGTTAACAAAACTGAGCAAACATTAGAACTACAAATTAGTATTCAAAGGTCTCAATCTAGTAGTACAGATAACTTTATTGTTTTCAGTCAGTCAAGAATTAATACCATTGCAGAACAACGGCAACCTGATTTTACAAATTCGGTGATTAGCGAAACTTGGGTAAGCGATAGCAACTGGATTCAACAAGAAAGGATAGTAGCTTTTGCTGGCTATCCCTTAATAGTTGAAGAAGATTTAGTAGGAGTAATAGCAGTTTTTGCCCATCAACAACTAAGCGAAGTCACTGTGCAAACTTTAGCATCAAATGCGAATGCGATCGCTTTAGGAATTAATCGTTTTTGGACAGAAGCAGATTTACAAAAAGCTAAAAATAAAGCCGAAGCCGCTAACCGGGCCAAAAGCGTTTTCTTGGCAAATATGAGCCACGAATTACGTACACCACTCAACGCTATTTTGGGTTTTTCCCAATTAATGGAACAAGATTCAGCTTTCAGTGCTAAACAAAAAGAGTTTCCATCTATTATTAACCGTAGTGGTAAACGCTTACTTTATCTAATTAACGATATCCTAGCGATGTCTAAACTCGAAGCAGGGCGAACAATATTAAATCCAGCACCTTTTGACTTGCATCTCTTATTGCATCAACTCAAAAAAATATTTCAACCGCAAGCAACGGCAAAACATTTAGAACTGCTATTTAACTTAGCTTCTGACTTGCCTCAATATATTTTTGGGGATGCTGATAAACTACATCAAGTTCTTTGTAACCTTTTAAGTAATGCCATTAAATTTACTGACTGTGGCAGCATAAATTTAAAAGTTAATCAGCATTTTTTGACAACAGAGCAAAACTCATCACTCATTTTATATTTTCAAGTTGAAGATACAGGTAGAGGTATTGCTCCAGAAGAAATGGGCCAGCTTTTCCAACCTTTTGTACAAACTTATCGAGCTAATGAAGCTAGAAGTGGCACAGGTTTAGGGTTAGCAATCAGCTGTGAATTTGTACAATTAATGGGAGGAAAATTGCAGCTATCTAGTGTTGTCGGACAAGGTAGTACTTTTTCCTTTGATATGCCAGTTAGTTTAGTAAATCCGACTCAAATCCAAGACTCTGCCGACAGACAATCACCTCAAGCTAATTCGCCGACATTAGCAGTGTCTCAATCACAATCTTTGACTAGCAAAGACTTAGAAATTATGGCAACAGAATGGATTGCAGCTTTACATCAAGCAGCAATTGAAGTAGATGCTGACTGTATTTTGCGGCTCATCAAACAGATTCCCTGCGAATACACAGCCTTAGCTAGACAACTAACAAATTTGACTCATAACTATGATTTCGATGCCATTATTGATCTGACTAGGGGTAGCGAATATGCCTGAAGATATCAGTAATATATTTAAAGCAGATATTCTAGCGATCGATGATACCCCAGAAAACTTAGCACTCCTTTCCCAGATGCTCAAGGAAAAGGGTTATAAAGTTCGCAGTGTCACCAAAGCTTCAACCGGCTTACGAGGCGCTCAAGCCGCCCCTCCTGACTTGATTTTACTCGATGTGAAAATGCCGGAGATGGACGGTTTTGAAGTCTGCCAGCATCTGAAAGCAGACGATCGCACCCGTGATATCCCCGTAATTTTCATCAGTGCATTAGGAGACGTACTCGATAAAGTTAAAGCCTTTGAAGTTGGTGGTGTAGACTATATTACCAAACCCTTCCAAGTAGAAGAAGTTTTAGCCCGCTTGCAAACGCATCTAACCATCCAACGCCTGCAAACCCAACTCCAAGCACAAAATACCCAATTACAGCAAGAAATAGCCCAACGAGCCGCCGCTGAGGAGAAATTTGCTAAAGCCTTTCGTGCTAGTCCTCATCCGATCGCGATCGCCACCTTAGCAGAAGAACGCTTTTTAGATATTAACCAGAGTTTCTTGAGGATGAGTGGTTACACTCTAGAAGAAATTATTAATCAAACTGTCGCAGATCTTAATTTATGGGTAACAGGAAACTATACTCAAGCTATGCAATTACTATTAAAAAATGGTTCGCTGCATAATCAAGAATGCCAACTTCGTACCAAAACAGGCGAAATTAGAACAGTATTACTATCAATAGAATTAATAGAACTGGCTGGAGTTAAATGCACTTTAAATATTATTAATGATATAACCGAACGTAAACGCTTAGAAGATGAATTTATTTCCCTAGTTAGTCATGAATTACGTACCCCAATGAATTCTATTATTGGTGCATTAGAC
Source organism: Desmonostoc vinosum (assembly GCF_059505385.1). Classification (NCBI taxonomy): domain Bacteria; kingdom Bacillati; phylum Cyanobacteriota; class Cyanophyceae; order Nostocales; family Nostocaceae; genus Desmonostoc; species Desmonostoc vinosum. The sequence goes on along the minus strand of NZ_JCACKM010000182.1, from coordinate 6,237 downwards.
CTGTTAGGTACACAACAATTAGGAACTTTAACCGCAAAAGGTCAGCAGGTAATTAGTATTGCTATCAATAACACCGAACGCCTCATCCGATTAGTCAATGACATCCTCGATTTAGAGCGGATGAAATCGGGTAAAATTGCCATGCAAAAAGTCAAATGCAACACCGCTCAATTGATGCTGCAAGCAGCCGAAGCAATGCAACAAATGGCAGAAACAGCACAAATTACCTTAATAGTTGAGCCAACTAATATTGATTTATGGGCAGATCCAGACCGGATTTTGCAAACCTTAACAAACCTTTTAAGTAACGCAATCAAATTTTCTGAACCTGGTAAGACTATCTGGTTACGTAGCAGCTTACAATCAGACCACCTGCAAATTACAGTACAGGATCAAGGGCGAGGAATACCTACTGATAAACTGCAATTAATCTTTGAGCGTTTTCAACAAGTGGACGCCTCTGATTCTCGTAAAAAAGGAGGTACAGGTTTAGGACTTTCTATTTGTCGCAGTATCATCGAACAGCATCACGGTAATATCTGGGTAGAAAGTATTTTAGGTCAAGGTAGCACTTTTTATATCAATTTACCTTGCTGAGTATGTATTAAGAGGGAACAGGGAACAGTTATCACAATGAAACTACCCGATCGCGTCTACCATTTGGCAGAAGCCGCCAACTGGCCGTCCATCCAACATCACGGATTGTTCTGTGCCAGCAAGCTTCTAGATCTCGCCGGACTAACTGGAGCCGAACGTGAGCGTTTAGAGCGAAGACAGCGGCTGGAACACACCGAACTTCCCAACGGGGTGCAAATCCGCGATCAACGACCGATGCTGCCAGCAGCGCTAGAATCTTGCCTGGTTGACCTGACGCCAGCTGAGTGGTACGCCTTGATCAACACCCGCGTGTTTTTCTGGCTTGACCCAGATCGGCTGAATCGGCAGCGGGCCGCGTGCGAACCGCGTCCACAGGTGGTACTAGTCATTGATACAGCCAAATTGGTGTCTATTTACTCTCAGCAAATAGCCGTTACTCCAATCAACACTGGTAATGCTCGACGTCGCCCAGCTCGTCGCGGCACTGCCACCTTCGTCCCGTATCCAACATGGGTTGAGTCGGGGTGGACAAGCGAGGCCAAGGCATTAGGTACACCCGAACGGAAGCGATCGCATTTTCCAGCTGAATTGACAGTAGTAGAAGCGGTTCCAGACGTGATGCAATTCGTTATTAGCGTATGCGATTTGTCACCAGGTCAACCATTCACCCCTTTAGACACCTAACCAGGCTTAACAAACAGAGCGGTTAAAAAATAATGATTTTCCCTGATTTATATCAAACCCAGGATTAGTTACTTGTCATTCTCCCGGTCACTGAGCGAAGTCGAAGTGCATCTCCCTCATCCTCCTACTCCCTACTCCCCACTCCCCACTCCCCCATCATGAGTAAATGTATCTTAATAGTTGACGACGAAGAAGATGTTAGAGCATTGATTCAGCTTGGTTTAGAAATGAAAACAGACTGGGAAATACTCAGTACTAATTCCGGTGCAGAGGCCATTAATATAGCAATAACTAAACAACCTGATGTCATTTTGTTAGATTTAATGATGCCAGATATGGATGGTCGAACAACATTACAAAAACTAAAAAATGAACCAAAAACTCAACATATTCCTATAATTTTGATGAGTGCAAAAGTGAAATCTTCAGTTGAAGAAAGCTTCACTGATTTAGATGTAGCAGCCATATTTACTAAACCCCTACGTCCTTTGAATTTGCCAGAGCAGATAATTGAAGTTTTGGGTGAGTAAATGATGGGCGATATAAATAGGTGAAAAATTTTTGGTTTAATTTTATGGAGGTTATTCGCGGTTTTCAGAACCCCGACTTCTTTGAGAAATCGGGGTTGTTGTTTATTGGGTTGAACGAAGTGAAACCCAACATTACCAAGGTTTTTGGCGTTGGGTTTCGTTCCTCAAACGCCACTTCACTCAACGGGGGGAACCCCCGCACGTAAGTAGCTCCCCAACCTATATTTGCATCAAATTTTTCGTAAATTGGTATCAGATACAAGAGACTTCTTGCAAAAATACTTGAACCGTCAGAGACTCAAGTCTCTGCCTAATAGCAAAAGTCCGTTGAAACGGACTAAAAATACTGTTATTAGTCGGTTGAAACCGACTTGAGTTATCAGCCAGAAAATTTATTTTCTGGCGAGTATCCGACTTTTGCAAGAGGTCTAAGGTATAAAATAATTAAAGATAGTTCCTGTAAACACCTTTAAACATTGAAACAACCCAATTGATCATGAAATCTCCTGTACATCCATAACCGAAGTTATTCCTCATTGCACTGGTCACTTCATTAATTAAAAGGTCTTGAGTTACACCTGCCAAATTATTACCTTGAAGTATTGAAGAAATCCCTGTAATTACTCTAGAAGATGTTTGGTTAGGGATATTTTCTTTTTCAAGGCTACATGTTAAAGCAGTTTCAGTAAAAGCAATAGCAAACTTATTGCTAGGACTTACATAATTTGCATACAAATGATATTGAGATGCTTGTGAACCAGCATTGATTATCTTGATAAACGCATATCTATCTTCATTAAAAGTTGTCGTGACAACTAACTCTGTTTGCGACCCCTGATTATCTCCTTTAGCTAGTAGAGTCCCAGAATAGTCATATACATAAATATCAACATCCGAACTACGGCTATTATTTTTGAGTGTAAAAACCCCAAAAGTATTAGCGGGAACTTTATACCTATAGTAAGTAGAACCTTGAGAATCTAGTGTTTCTTGGTAATATCTATTATCTTGATGCTCGAATGTAGTCCATTCCTGTGCATTGGCAATACCTGGAGAAGTCATCCATACAGTTAATGCTGTCATACCTGCAAATAATTTCTTCATTTCATTATTTCCTAATCAACACTTTTTGTGGTTTCATCTCATTCACAATATATATACGTACTAAAGTCACACCGTACTGCAACACCTAAAGACATTTTTCTTGAACTTTTTATTAGTCTTACTAAAATAGCGATCGCAATACAGGCTTAATCCTTATATGCTGCGGACTAAACCCATATTGTAAAAAACTCAAAAGCATGAAAATATTTTTCTCAAATTCCTCATTAAGGAATTTACATTGCTATAACTTAAGTGCAATTATTTTATTTTTAAATTTTGAATTATTAAATAATTAAAAATATAAATATTATCTATAGGGTGCGTTACGTTATCAATAACACACCCTTGATTTTTGGAACTTCACTTTTTAGAAACTACAATTAGATTCACAGACAATCTTTTCCTGCTTTTGACCAGCACCGTAAAATGTAATGTTGTGAACAGTGCCACCAAGCCCAAATAAACCGCGTCTAGTCAAGTCAATATGAACTTGGAGTAGCTGAGTGACTTCGCCGTTGATTTTTGTAAAAGCTGATATTTGACACGCTTGACTTTTTGATTGGGTAGACTGAATCGTAATAGGTTTGGAAATTCCTCGTCCTTTGAAGCCGTTCACTTTGAGGCTTGCAGCATAACAGTGGGTAGTTGAAACAAGTGACAGTGCGATTGCACCACCTACGAAGGAAAAACTTGCTAGCCTCTTTGGTAGCTTAGACATAAATTTCAGTATTTAATTTCTTAATTACGAATTACGAATTACGAATTATTTAAGTAAAGTTAGTCTCCAGTTGATAAGTAATAGTAATTTTGACAGCCATGACAAGATTTATAAATATAACTCAATGGCTGCCAAATTATCACAAAGCTATACTTTACTTCTGACAGTCGTAACTATGACAGTCCCCGTAAAAAGGAGCGATCGGTTGAACAGTTGGTGCAGGAGAGTATTCTGGTTGAGGCTGATAGTTGCGTTCGCTTATTTCCCGATCCCGCTGTTGACTCAAATCAGATTGTTGTTGAGTTTCGTCATAGCAACCAACAAGCGCGATCGCAACTAAAGCAAGAGTTGATCACCGAATTATAAATTTCATAGGGTTATTCGATAGTTGATTTTTCATTTTGGTAATTCACCTTGGTAATTACAGGGTCAAATAAGCAGTAATCTTGTATCTTTCACAATCTATATACGAACTAGACTCACCCCTTGCTGCAAAAGACTTAATTTTTTTGAGTTTGATATCAATTAAATCTACTTTCTTATTGCGCTGCTTTACTTTTTCCAGCAATTGCAAGACCGACACCAATGGAACCAAAGATTCCAGCAATTATAAAAGAGTTAACCATTGTATCTTGCTTTCCTTTCAATTCTTGCTTGTTGAACTCTTCATAACCTGTCACTTCACTAATTGTTTTATTAACTTGACCTCGACTGTCCAACTGATTTTGAAATTGAATTATCTGAACAAAACTTGCACCTCCAACAATTAGAGATATGATTGCGATCGCAAAGAGTACCCCTCCAGCAATAGTCATCATTTGTTTCATGATCTAGCTCTCTTGATTTATCCTTTACAACGTAGGTACGTACTGGAGTTCTCCCGTGCTGCAAAAAACTCAAAAAATTTTTCTTGAGGCTTACACCAGTCCAAAGAAAATAGCGATCGCACCCAGTAATGAGTGGCTAATTATGACACTATATAAATTCCGATACTTTACGTAGTGATAGCCCCAAAAAATACCAATAATGAATGTGGATATAAGTGTAGGTAAGTCTCGATAGATGAGATGAACAGAACTATATAATATAGCAGAAAGTATAATTTTAAACCAAATTTTCAATTTTACTCTCGAAAAAATACTGAATAAAAAACCGCGATACAAAAACTCTTGTACAGGAGAAGACACACCAACAAAGAAAAGGTAAAAAATCCATTTGTATGCAGAGTTGTCGATGCGTGGCCCTTGCATCATATAGTAGGTGAACATGAGCAAAGCAGAAGCCAAAGTTGGTAAGGCGATCGCTTTGAGCGCAGTTCCCAGACGTTGTTTAGTAAATCCTAGTTCGACAAGAGAGAATCGATATAGTCGAGCGATCGCAAAAATTGCTACAGCTGCCAAAACGAGAAGATAAAATCGCGCCTGAAAAGGAATTAAGTTTAAATAAATTAGTAGAACGGGCAAGATGTATGCAAGGATTACAATCAACATTACTTTTTGCCGTTCTTTGCCGACTAACTTACTTTTCATCTTCACTCGTCTCCAACGCCATGATCAATCAACCGCACGAACAAGAAGAAAAATAAAGCAGCAAAGAAAATGCTACTTGCAAACCAGGGAGTCAGGGGATTAGTGCTATTCATTCCAAACAAGTGATCAATGAGAGAAACACCAAACCAACTACCTATAAGCGTCAAAGTGAAACTAACGAACGAGAATGACAATAAAATAGGCTGATATTTTTTGGTGGCACTTCTTTTGATGCTGCTAATAGTTGCCGGAAATATGATAAAAATAATTGGGTAAAGAAGAACATTTAGTCCGGCTACAGCACCTTTAAATTCAGGTGAAAATAACAAGCTTTTGGTATGCTCTACGCTATAGTTTTGAAAGGGCAGCCACAACAGAATACCTAGCTCACATATGACGATATACATCAAATATTTATTCTTGTTAAATATAGAATCTGGTTTCAGCCAAATTGTCATCACAAGTGCCAGAATCTGAACACCGCAAGTAATAATGGCAATAAAGTTTAAGGCGTAAAACAATCGACTGATTGAAAAGGCTTGAGGGTTGTGTCGCCAAACTTCAAAGGAAGTAGCAATCCGCAAAAGTCCTTGAAATCCCGCAATATTATCTAATGTATGAAGACGTTTTATAACTGGCTCTAATTCTGATTTCTTTAGTGTCAAATTTCCTGCAACATCGAAAATCTGACGACTATCAAAAATTTCTGGGGGAATTTTAAAGATTTCTGTTTTTGGAATGTTCCACTTTATGTAAAGTTGGGAAAGTTGCTGTGGAGAAATTGTCGTCGTTGCATCAGGTTTGAACTCGATTAATAACATGCGATCGCCTGTCAGTTCAAAAAACAGTCCCCCCAATATGAAAAAAACAGTTAAGCATGTCAAATATATGAATGGGCGTGTCTTGACGCGAATCATGCAATGCGCTCTGTAAGTTGCGTATAGAGGCATCCAAAGAAACAAAGAAGGGTAAACTACCATATGAGGGTAGAGTCCGGCGTAAAGTGTTAAGGTTTCCCAACCGTTCTGTAAAACCTACCCAAAACTACCTAAGTCTAGACGAAACTGGACATTAG
>NZ_JCACKM010000181.1:0-12758 GCF_059505385.1 Desmonostoc vinosum | reverse complement strand
AAGGGGGACAAGGGAGAAATTTTTATGATAAGTGATTAGCCGGACATGATATGAGAGAAAGCTGAGAAAAGATTTGAAAAAGTCTGGTATCTAGCAGCCCCTCAAAATCAATGCGATAAATTTTATCAAAAACCTTGTAAATACGCTTTTTTGAAGCGTATTTACAAGGTTTTTATTCAGCAAACCCTAAATATTTTTTTTACTTGCCACGATGGGCATTAGTAGATTATTTAGTCATCCCTTGCAAGTATGACCTTATAATCTATCTTGGAAAAGTTTCAAGAACTTAGTCAAAGCAAGTATGTTGATTGATGTCGGATCATAATTAATCTGCTATCCGATAGAAATCATAGCTTGTGGTTTGTTGATGCAACTGCAACTAGCTTGTGTCTCAGCTAACTCCAGATAATAGCACCAGTAACAACCATGACACGTCCTCCAAATCCAGAAAATGACCAGGTATCTAAGCGTCGTCTGTGGCTCCTACTTCTAGGACGTGGCAGTCTAATTATAGGTATTGTTTTACTTGTAGGAGTTGGAATTGGTGCTTGGTGGGCAAGAAATTATGTGTACAAAAATTTAGCACCTTTAGTAGAGAAAAATCTTGAGGACTTGCTTGGGCGTCCAATCAAAATTGGCAAAGTTGAACGTTTTTCCCTCTCTAGTTTAAGATTTGGCTCTCTATCCATACCAGCAACTGCCACCGATGCAGACCAAGTAACAGCAAAAGCTGTAGATGTGCAATTCTCACCCTTGGAACTCCTATTCAGCCGAAAGTTAGCATTAAATGTCACATTAGTCCAGCCTAATGTCTACATCCAACAAGATCAAGATGGTCGTTGGGTGACGGCACAAGTTAAAGCTGGGGAAGGTAAAGGTTTTATTAAAACTGAGTTACAGACGCTAACAATCGAAGACGGGGACGTGGAATTATTGCCAGCATCGACACCAACTAAACCAAAAGGTTCTGTAGTTATAGATCAATTTGGTGGCGTTGCAAAATTTTTACCGGATAACAAAGGTGTTGGTTATGAAATAAATGGTCAACTCACCAGGGGAGGCGCTGTCAAAATTGCTGGTGAAACACAAACCTCAACATCACAAACCAATCTCAAGGTTTTAGCACAGAATTTACAAGCCTCTGATATCAGTAGATTAATTCAGTCACCTATTGCTTTGCAATCAGGTAGCATAGACAGTAACTTAGATGTGCAAATTCCATCTGATCCCAAAGAAATAGCGATTACGGGAACAGCTACCGCTAATCAAGTTACAGCCCAAGTTCAAAATATTCCTCAACCGTTTGCCAATTCTAATGGCAGATTAAATTTCCAAGGGCAAACAATTGCTTTGGAAAATTTAACTACGAACTATGGTAAGGTTCCGGTTTTGGCGAATGGTACAGTGAATACGCAAACCGGTTTCAACCTCTCAGCACAGATTAAATCGGTCACGGCTAAAAATCTCATAGACACTCTCAAGGTGAAGTCACCAGTCATCGCAAGTGGGGAAGTACGCGCAGATATTAAGGTGCAAGGGCCAATCCAGCAACCAGTTCTGAGTGGTAGCGCTAGTAATATTAAACCTGTGCAAGTTGACCGCGTACAATTTAAAGCTATTAACACTGACTTTCGTTTGAGTGTAGCTGGCAAAACATCCCAAATTGCTGTTTCTAATTTGAAATTAGTTCCGGCCGCAGGTGGTCAAATCACAGGAGGCGGTCAAGCGCTGTTGGGAGCTAAAAGCGATGTAAAATTTAACGTGCAAGTTGAGGATGTGTCAGCAGATATCTTGGCACGCAGCTATGGCTTGACTACGCCTATTAGTGTGGGGAATGTTTCAGCTAAAGCAGAAGTTTCAGGCTCGCTTGGTAAACAGCCCTTAAAATTGGATATATCTAGTGTGCAAGTGACACCGCCAGCCGGAGGGCAAATTGTAGCGAGTGGTCAAGTTCAACTCGCACCCCAAGGTCAGGTAGCGGTAGATATTAAAGCTCAGGGGATACCAGGAAATGCGATCGCCCAAGCTTACAATATTTCTACTCCCATTAATGTTGGTGGCATATCTGCCAATGCTAAAGTTGTCGGCTCTTTAGGCAGACCTTTAAATGTCAACATTGCTAGCGTTCAAGCAAACCCGGAAGTGGGGGGAAAAGTCACGGCTAATGGTCAAATTCAACTAGCACCCCAAGGTAGAGTCTCATTAAACATTCAAGCACAAAACTTACCAGGGGATGCGATCGCTCAAGCATACAACACCTCAACCCCCATCACCATTGGTACGGTATCGGCAAATTCGAGAATTTCTGGTAATCTTGGCAACCTGCGGACAGTCACACAAGTACAAGCGCCTGCTGCCACCTATCCCATTACCGGACAAGTTGTGGCAACTCAACAAAGAAATAATATCCTCATGCCAATTGCGATCTTAAAAGTCGCAGGCGGTACTATTAGGGCGAGGGGTCAAGTTGTCCAACAAAGATGGCAAGCTTTTGTCAATGCAGAAAACATCAAGTTGAGCAGTTTTCAGCAGACACCACCGCAGTTACAGGGAGGAGTTTTAAGGAATGCGGCGTTTGATTTATCAGGTAACACCGCTTCTTTCCAACCTTCGACTATTCAAGCCACAGGAGTTGCGAATTTGAATGTAGCAGGCGGTACGGTTAATCTCAAAAAGCTAAATTTTAATGGTGGTCGTTGGCAAACTGTTGCAAATATCTCTCAAGTTCAAGTCAGCCGTTTCTCACCACAATTACAAGGGCGACTGAATAGTAATATCCAATTGGCAGGTACAGCGACATCATTCAAGCTTCCAGATATTCGTGCCGCTGGACAAATTCGTGTTTCTCAAGGGTTAGCGTTGTTGAAACAACCTCTCACTACCCAACTGCAATGGAATGGACAGCAGCTAATTGTCCAACGCGCCACTACCCAAGGCATAAATGCGAATGGGGCGATCGCTGTCCAATCACCAGAAAATGGTACACCTAAAATCACGGGATTTAATTTCAACGTCTCAGCTAACGATTTCAACCTCAACAATACTGGTTTTAGCGTTCCTGGAAACCAAGCCCTAGCAGGGTTACTCGATTTTAATGGGCAAGTTGTCGGCACTCCAGAGACTCCGACTGCTAGAGGTAACATCCGGCTGCGTAATTTCAAGGTCAGCGGCTTAGCGTTTGACCCACTTTTAACAGGAAACGTGAATTTTCAAGGCGGACAAGGGGCAAGACTGCAACTTGCAGGTGTACAAGATAGGATAGCGCTGAATCTGGGTGCAAATTATCGTCCCACTTCATTTTTATTCCGGCGTGGTGGGGCAGTTGCCACGGGAAGAACAGAGGGAGAAAATTTACTCGTCAACGCCCAACAGTTTCCTCTGGCTTTAATTGGCAGTTTCTTACCCAACAATGCATTGAAACCTGTAGCAGGGCAATTAACCGGCAATTTAGCTGTTAACTTAAATAATTATGCGACTGCGGGAGAGATTGCGATCGCTAAACCTCGTGTTGGCAGAGTCTCAGCTGATGAGTTTCGTGGTACCATCAACTATGCTGATGGCGGTGCTAGCTTAGCTAATGGTCTATTGCGGATAGCAGGCGGCAACATCGCCCTGAGTGGCAATTTGCAAACAGGAAACGACCCTCGATTTCAAGCCCAAGCTAATTTTGATCAACTCCCAGTTGAGAAACTCCTACAAGCCTTCGGGATTTCCGACTTTCAAGACTTTAGTGGTGAGTTACAGCCTCCCTCATTAGCAGGGGCAGAGATACTTAATACTTCGTCGGTGAGTTTACCCAACGCAGATTTACAAACGCAGTTAGCATACTTCTCGAAAATTGCTAACAATGTAGCACAGCAACAAAAGGCGGAGAAAAAAGCCGCACCGCCTTTACCTAGCCTAGCAGAATTAAAGGGTGCTTTGAGTGGAGCGATCGCTGCCAATGGTTCCTTAAGGTCTGGGTTAAATGTCGGCTTTAATTTTCTAGGTGATAATTGGCAATGGGGTAAATACTCCATCAACCAAGTCGTTGCTAAAGGCACTTTTGCCGATGGAGTCGTCTCACTCTCACCCTTGAGTGTAGGTATTAACCAGGGACAGGTAGCTTTTTCAGGACAGTTGGGAACCGAACAACTATCTGGACAGTTGCAAGTCGCTAGTTTACCTCTATCGCTTTTAGACCCTTTTATACAGAAATATCCTGTAGATATTACTGGGCAAGTAAATGCAGTAGCCAATTTAGCAGGCAGCGTCAAAGACCCCAAAGTCACAGGGGAAGTAGCGCTAGCAAATGCCACATTAAACAAGCAACCTGTACAAACAGGACAGTTGAAATTTGACTATGACAATGCGCGTCTAAATTTTGACAGTAACTTGCTAGTGACGGGAACACAGCCAGTAGCAATTACAGGTAGCGTACCTGCACCATTGCCTTTTGTAACTGTGCAACCAGATAGCAATCAAATTAATGTGGATGCCAACGTCAAAAACGAAGGACTAGCGCTGTTAAATGTATTTACTAACAACCAAGTAGCGTGGGTAGACGGTCAAGGACAAGTGAATGTCAACGTCCAAGGAACATTAAACCAGCCAATTATCAACGGTAATGCCACAGTCAACAACGCTACTTTTCGCGCCCAGGCTTTATCAGAACCCTTAACGAATGTTATAGGAACACTGCAATTCAATGGCGATACACTGAATGTTGAAGGTATTCAAGGTACATACAATCAAGGGCAAGTAAATGCACTAGGCACTCTCCCCATTTTTGCACCCCAGCAAGGTATATCCAACCCTTTAACAGTATCAATAGAAAAACAACTAGATTTTAAAGTGCCGAATTTGTATGAGGGTGGTGTCAGCGGCGATATCATCATTCGAGGCACAGCCCTCAAACCTAACATTGGTGGAGAGATTCAGTTGAGTGATGGTCAAGTCATCATCGCACAGTCTGCCACTGCTAGCTCAAAACCAACGAATACACCAGAGAATGATAACGTTATTACCCTAGCCGAGAGTAACACCAATACAGCAGAGAATAATACTAATCCAGCAGCAACACAACAGAACAGCACTAACCCCGCAACCACAGCAGAGACTAGCACTACAGATAGTGCAACAACCCCACCCAAATTACCCGTGGAATTTACAGATTTACGGCTAGTTTTAGGCGACGATGTTCGGATTGTTACCCAGTCCTTACTAAGCTTTGTACCAGGAGCAGCCCAGTTTAGCCAGCCCATAGCTAGCTTCCAGGCAAAAGGCGACCTAACCATCAATGGTACATTAGCAAAACCTCTTCCCGAAGGAGTCATTCGTCTCACAGGAGGACGACTCGACATCTTTTCCACTCAATTTACCTTAGCGCGGGGCTACGAACAAACTGCCCGCTTTACTCGTAGTCAAGGACTCGACCCAATTCTTGATGTCCGGTTGGTTGCAATTGTACCAGAGGCATCAGCAACGAGTAATCGCACACTCGAATCACCCCTTTCTGCGGAAATCAGCGATGTTTCTGCTAGCAACTTTGGAACTTTACGTACCGTTCGTGTACAAGCAAGGGTTAACGGCCCAGTTAGTAAATTGACAGATAGCTTAGAATTGACCAGCGAACCTAGCCGTAGTAGAGGAGAAATTATTGCTTTGCTGGGTGGTTCAATTCTCAGTAATTTTGGTCAAACAGATGCTGGCCAAGGGCTAACTAATTTTGCTAGTTCAACTATTTTGGGTAGTCTGCAAGGCACTATTACTCAAATTGGCCAAGCTGTAGGTTTTAGCGAATTTCGCGTATTTCCCACCCCTGTAACTAGTCAAGCCTCAAAGAGAACTTCAGTTTTAGATTTGTCAGCAGAGGGTGTGTTTGACCTAAATCGCAATTTATCCCTCTCCCTTTCACGGGCTTTGGCTAACGATGAGCCTTTCCGTTACAACGTACTATATCGACTCAACGACGAAATTCTCATGCGTGGTTCAACCAACTTAGGCGACGATAGCAAGTTGCAAGTGGAGTATGAAACAAGATTTTAGGGGAGTGGGGAGTGGGGAGTGGGGACTGGGGACTGGGGACTGGGTAATTATCTTTCTCCCTCATCCTCCTCATCCTCCTCATCCCCCGGTTGGTGAGCGAAGTCGAACCACATCCCCCTCATCCCCAGACCTATCTCGCTAGGTATGTATTCAAATTTCCTTGTTATCATTCCATCACTCGCTTGTCAATAAGTACATGTATCATGTACTGATATAAGTATAGTACAAATAAAGTTTTGTAAAGCGAGGGCTGCCAATGTACATCGTACAAATTGCCTCGGAGTGTGCGCCTGTAATCAAAGCAGGCGGTTTAGGCGATGTCGTTTACGGGCTGAGTCGAGAATTAGAGATTCGGGGCAATTGCGTCGAAATTATTCTGCCCAAGTATGATTGTATGCGCTATGACCATATTTGGGGATTTCATGAGGCCTACAGAGACTTGCAGGTACCCTGGTATAATGCTGCAATTCACTGTTCTGTGTACTGCGGTTGGGTGCATGGACGGGTGTGTTTCTTTATCGAACCCCATTCAGGTGATAATTTCTTCAATCGGGGCTGCTATTACGGTTGTGATGATGATAACATGCGCTTTGCATTCTTCAGTAAAGCTGCTTTAGAATTCCTCCAGCAAAGCAATAAAAAACCTAACATCATCCATTGTCATGATTGGCAAACAGGCTTAGTTCCTGTCATGCTCCATGAGATGTATAAATATCACGGCATGGAGTATCAACGGGTTTGCTACACCATCCACAATTTTAAACATCAGGGAATAGGTGGTGTACAAACTCTCTGGGCAACAGGTTTAAACAGAGAAGACTATTACTTCCAATACGATAAGCTGCGTGACAACTTTAACCCCTTTGCTTTGAACTTTATGAAAGGGGGTATTGTTTACTCCAATGCTGTCACCACAGTTTCGCCAAACCACGCTGAGGAAGCCCGCACAACAGATATCGGTTGTGGTTTAGGTCATACTCTGTACTTGCACAGAGATAAATTTAGTGGGGTACTCAACGGTATTGATTACGATTTTTGGAATCCTGAAATCGATCGCTACATACCCTATAACTATAGCTATGATGGTTTTGCTCAAAAACTATATAACAAAAAAGCTTTGCAAGAGCGGCTGATGCTCCGCCATTCCGATAAACCACTCATTGCTTACATCGGTCGATTAGATCATCAAAAAGGCGTGCATCTTGTGCATCATGCTATTTATCACGCACTCAAAAAAGAAGCGCAATTTGTATTACTAGGTTCGGCGACAGAAGCAGGAATCAATGCTCAATTTCAGCATGAAAAACAATTTTTAAATAGCAATCCCGATGTCCATTTAGAACTAGGTTTTAATGAAGAATTATCCCACCTAATTTATGCAGGGGCAGACATGATTATTGTCCCGAGCAACTACGAACCTTGTGGTTTAACTCAAATGATTGGCTTAAAGTACGGTACTGTGCCTATTGTGCGCGGTGTAGGTGGACTTGTAAATACAGTCTTTGACCGAGATTACGACCAGAATGTACCACCGGAAAACCGCAATGGCTATGTGTTTTATGACACAGACAATTATGCTCTGGAGTCAGCAATGGATCGAGCGATCGCTTTATGGATACAATATCCCCAAGAGTTCCAAAAACTAGCTATTGGGGGTATGCAATACGATTATTCGTGGAATGACCCAGGAGATAAGTATTTGGAGATTTACGACTGGATAAAACACAAATCGTAATTCACTAGCAAACTCTTGTAGGATGGGTGTCTCGTATCTCGTTGGTTCTCTTTGGCAAGCAAGACGCCTGCCCCACAAGAAAATTGATATTGCAACGTTTTAGTCTTGCCACTACTATTGGCGTGTCAAGACTAAATAAATAAGTGAATATAGCAGAAGGGCATTTAATTTTATTGAAGTAAAGGTAAATGGATATTGAAGTACAAGATAGTGATGTAATTGAAAAAGATGAGGATACTGCTGAAGAAGATAGAAGTGATAATGGTGGATTGTATCCTTATGACCCAACCACAGCAGATATTGACATTAGAGAAGACCCCCAAACAGTTTTCGAGTTAATGAGAAAATATAATAATAATAAGCTGATAATTGATCCTGATTTTCAACGTAATCTAGTTTGGACACCACAAAAGAAAAGTAAATTTATTGAATCAGTAATTCTTAACTTTCCATTACCTCCTTTGTATGTTAATCAAACTGTAGAAGGTAAGTATATTATTGTAGACGGGTTACAAAGAACATCCACCTTACACGAATTTGTTAATGATGGATTTAACTTAACAGGCTTAGAAGCTTTAACAGATTTAAATGGATATAATTTTTCAGAACTTAAAGAGTTGCCAGGTGACTATCAAACAAGAATAGAAGATAAAAAACTTTATATATACATTATTAGACCTTCTGTACCAGCCAAAGTTGTTTACGATATTTTTAATAGAATTAATACGGGTGGAACAAATCTTGAGCGTCAAGAAGTCCGAAATTGCATTTTTTCGCGGAAAATCGACTAGACTCCTCAAAGAGTTATCAGAAAAAGACTATTTTAAAAGAGCTATTGATTATGGAATATCCCCTAGAAGGATGAAAGATAGGGAAGTTATTTTGCGCTACTTAGCATTTAAAATTTTTGATTATAAAACAGAATATCCGGGTGAATTAAGCGATTTCGTGGAAAAGGCAATGAAAGAAATTAATCTGATGAAGGATGATAAAATAGAACTTTTAAAAAATGATTTTATGAGAGTTATGAATTTAAGTTTTGAATTTTTTGGACGAAGAAACTTCCGTCTACCAGCAGCAGAAAGGAGAGGAAGAATAAATATTGCTATTTTTGAATCTGTTTCTTGTTTCTTCTCAATTAACAGTGATGATTTTTTACAAAACCATAAAAAAAATATTCAGTACAACTTTGATAAGTTACTACAAAATCCAGAATATATTGATGCTATAAGATATGCTACGAGTAGTAAAGCTAAAGTAATTACTAGATTTAAACTTGCACAAGAAGTTTTAGGAAATGTATAATGCTTACACAAATAGAATGGAATATTGGTTAGAAAATAAATTAAATCTAAGCTCACTAATATCACTGCACAGTTTTTCTTACTCACAACTCTCAGAATCAGAACTCATCTAGAAAAAACCTAAAAATATTGATAGGCTAAAGTTAGATTTTATCAATAAGAAGATAAAGCACGAGAACGAACTAATACCCCCTTGTAGTGAGACCCCCGACTTTTTGAAAAAGTCGGGGGTCTTTAGGTATTTAGTAGCGCTTCTGGAAGCTTAACTACACAGCAATTTGGTAAATTTTAATACTAGGGCAAAGAATCTAAATCTAAAGATTGCATGCCTTGACGTTCTACAAACAACAGCATACTATTCAACTGTAGCCAAACAAGCAAGCAAGTCAGAAGACTAATCGGTAGACCTATCCCTAAAGCCAGTGAAGAGGGAAAGCCAAATATTGCTAAGCCTGAAGAGAGAAATAAACAAGCACCAGCAGTGATGCCGATAAATGGTACAAATAATTGTTTCAATGAGGAACGCGGTTGAATATTTTCGCTGCGATCGCTAGGCCATTTCTCGACAATTACTTTTAAAGTACCAGATAAGGCAAAACCAGATGTTAACGCTATCAGTAAACCTACAAGCAACAAGAAATATGGTGGTTGTAAAGGGTAATAATACATGAAATCTCCTGGTTGATGTTAAGTTAGGGAACGAGGAACAGGGAACAGGTGAGCGTGGTCATGGGGGTTTCCCCCATGAGCGAGTGGCGATCTTGGCAGCATTAGCGACGTAGGAGCGTCACCCGAAGGGAAACAGGTTTGAAAATCCATATGTAGTTGTGCTTGCTCATTAGTCAAAAGTATTTACAAAGGACTAATTACTCATGACGGTCTTAATTACGAATTACGTTAGCGTAGCGTTAGCGAGTCCTCGATAGCGAAGCGTTAGCGACGCAGGAGCGTCGCGTCATTACGAATTATTTAGCCAGAGAATGTGCAACAGCTTATTTATCCATTGACTGATTGCCAGTGAAAGAAGTTAAGAATGCGGCCTTGGGTAATATAGCAACTGCACCTTCTCTAGATAAATCTGTTAAGACGCTGATTGCTGCATTTAACAAACGATTTGGTTGTAAGTCATCTTTAACCAGGTTCCACAGGCGTTGGACTTCTTCGGTATGCAGGCGGTCATCTTCGGTGAGTGCTAGCACTAACTGCCGCCGCAGAAACTTACCTTCATCTGACAGCAAATATTGCAATCCTATCTTTGCTGTAGGTAGAACATCAAAGTTACCATCTGTACGCGCGATCACAATTAAATTCTCTAAGCGCTGCCATTGGAATTTACTATCTTTAAATAACACATTGAGCAATCGCCGCCTTAATTCGGGCGATTCCCCTGTTAGTAAGCGCTTGGCGATGTAGGGATAACCCACCTCAACAATTTTGAAATTCGGGTTGAGACTCAGGGCAATACCTTCCTGTGTCACCAACGAACGAATAATTAAAGCAAACTTGGCTGGAACTCGGAAGGGATATTCATACATCAATTCCGAGAACTCATCAGTAATGGTTTTGAAGTTAAAATCTGCAACGTTTTTGCCAATGGCATTGCCTAATACGGCTTCCAATGCTGGCACTATCGGACAAATATCTGTGTCTGGAGTTAAAAACCCCAACTTCACAAAGTTCTCTGCTAAGTCAGTGTAATCTTTGTTAACCAGATGCACCAAAGCATCAACAAGTGTTTCTTTGGTGTTTTCCTCTAATTGATCCATCATCCCGAAGTCAATGTAAGCCATACGACCATCTGGCATGGCAAACAAGTTACCTGGATGGGGATCTGCATGGAAGAAACCATGTTCTAGCAGTTGCTGTAAACCGGAAGTCACGCCAATTTGGATAACTATCTCTGGATCTAAACCCGCTTCTCGGATGCGTTTTGTATCCGTTAACTTGAAGCCGTTAATCCATTCCAGGGTTAAAACATGATTACTGGTGTAACGCCAATAAATAGCTGGAACTTTGACTTTTGGGTCGTTGCGAAAGTTACTAGCAAATTTTTCCGCGTTGCGACCTTCATTTATATAGTCAATTTCTTCAAATAACTTAATGCCAAACTCATCTACAATCAAAGTCAAATCGTGACCGAGATTGAGAGGCAACCAAGGAGCGAGCCAACTCGCTGCCCAACGCATCAGATACAGGTCGCGTGTGAGAACTGGGCGTAAGTTGGGGCGCTGTACCTTCACTGCTACTTCTTCACCGCTTAGTAAACGTCCACGGTATACTTGACCCAAGCTAGCAGCAGCTACTGGTTGGGGTGATAGTTCGCTAAAGCATTCTTCAATGGAGCGACCTAGTTCAGTTTCGATCATTTGGTAGGCGATCGCATTATCAAAAGCTGGTAACTGGTCTTGTAATTTCACCAGTTCCTCAAGAAAGTCTTTGCGTATCAAGTCAGGGCGAGTTGATAAGGCTTGACCAACTTTTATAAAAGTAGGCCCCAGACGGGTCAGTAGTTCTCGCAACTGAGTAGCCCGTTTTCCCTTGTTTTGCTCAACTTGATTCTGCCATTCATCCAACTTCAAACTCAAGATGAATCCAGCAAAAGACCAAACAATTCTCAGCAGTCGCGCCCAAGCTTGCCAAGGGCGGTAACGATAGAAACGCGCGATCGCGTCTGGATTATAGCGCTTTAGCTGAGCAGGTTGATACTGACCCACGCTCTTTCTTGCCTCTTCAACTGGGAATTTTACACTTTAATAGCCTTATTCCTGAACCATAAGTTTTGTTACTAGTTCAGAATGATGGTAATTTTTTATCTAAAACAACTAGAACTTTACCTGTTTTTGGCTACTATTCACAGCGTTTTAGCTCGTCTTACCGCTTAAAGTTATTTATCTTTTTCTTAATCATACTTTATAAAACTACAAGTATTTATACTACCCTCAGACGATTTTATCTTTTCTTAACTATTATCCTGAGCTTAGTTGATGAAATTATTTGCGTAGGTAGGGAGTGGGGAGTAGGGAGTGGGGAGTAGGGGCAGGGGGCAGGGGATATGATTCTTCACTCCTCACTCAGCACGGGCTAAACACCCCGCTACCGCGCTTCAGCACTCAGCACTCCTCACTCAGCACTGAGTATTGTAAACTCTTCCTTTCCAAGCACCGCCGCGTCCTTGCCAGTGTCGCAGCGCGGAATCTAAAGTCATCAAGGTATAGAGAAAAGCGATCGCGCTTAAGCAAAATGCCCACCCGAAAGAAAGTTGATAAAAACGGGTAGTTGGGAAATAAGCCAAAGTCATCAGTAACCATGCTGATAAACCTGTAAGAGCGATCGCCCAATTCCCCGTCAATAGACCGAAAATGATACTCATAGGTGGAACTAGATAAATCAGCGTCATTCCTATCAAAGTTCCCAGCAACAGTAAAGGAGAATAATTCAGTTGCGTATAGGCAGTACGGGCAACCATATCCCAAATAGTCATCAGCGAGTCATACGCACGTAAACTCCGAGTCATAGTACTTAACCCTAGCCAGATGCGACCCTTTTTGGGGGATGTGGTTCGACTTCGCTCACCAACCGGGGATGTGGGAGAAATTTTCTCCGCGTCCCCGCGTCCCCGCGTCCCCGCGTCCTCCCCTCTCCCCGCGTCCCCGCGTCCCCGCGTCCCCGCGTCCCCGCGTCCCCGCGTCCCC
>NZ_JCACKM010000180.1:0-12763 GCF_059505385.1 Desmonostoc vinosum | reverse complement strand
TCAATGCCTGTAATGATTACAGAGCATAGCTTAGAGCTTTTCTTAGTGCCATTCGGCATTGTTCCCAAGAATGGAAATTAAGTATCGTGCATCTGAGGGATTTTTCGTTGGTGTCTCCTGAGATACAAAATGCTGACTTGCTGAAAGCAATCGAAATGGCTATTCCAGCAACGGCAATTGAACAGGCGATCGCTAAAACTCAAAGTGAAGAAGAACGCAAGCGGTCATTACCAGCACAATTAGTGGTAAGCCTTGTAATCGCTATGAGTTTGTGGTCGAAAGACTCAATGCGGGATGTACTGAAGAACTTGATTGATGGTCTCTCCGAGGCATGGATTAAGGTTGGGAAATACTGGCGAGTACCTTGTAAGTCAGCTATCACACAAGCTCGGCAGCGAATAGGCGCAAGAGTGATGAGCCAATTATTTCATCAGTTAATACGACCAATGGCGACACAACAGACATTAGGAGCATTTATAAATGGGCTAAGAATTGTAGTCATTGATGGCACCTGTTTTGATGTCCCAGACAGCGAAGAAAATGCAAGAGTTTTTGGTCGTCCGAGCAGTCGTCCTGGAACAATTGCAGCATTTCCAAAAGTAAGATTAGTCATCTTAGATGAATTAAAAATACATCTCTTGGGGCGAAAAACCCATGTTCGTTCCCAAAAGCCACGAGAAGTTGTACAAGAAGTGTATGGTTGGTTGTTGGGGCATTGGTCAGTCAGAGTGTTGATGTTTCAAGCTGCAACTAGTGCTTCTGTTCCTCCTTTGCGTCTAAGTTTTACAGGAACATTACCTCATATCTTGCACCTCTCTGGATAAACCACAGGTTAGTGAAAAAGAGCGTAAAACTATGACAAGGGAACAATAAACTAGTCTACGTAAGCAATAGATAATTATTTAACAAATTTGTCTAGTGAATATTCTTAAAAAACATCTGAATCTTCAGTTTTCATGAAAATGATAATTGTATAGGTAGGTAGTGGCAGTTCCCATTGGAAGCCAGCACCATAAAAGGCTTCATGGTGTGGGAACAGTTGCCAATGGCAACCGTTCCCACACCCTATTTGATTATCATTATCGCTGAATTACCACGTGATTGCTGGTATAGCTTGCACCCGTAAATTAACAGATGGACGCTGTGTTGCTCGACTACATAAGCGAGGACAACAGCTGTACCTTCACGGGTTGAAATTTCCTGTTTCTGTATCCTGGTACTATTTTAAACGTGATGATGGCAAGTATGAAAAACGATTTGTCGTCTCTACCAAGGTTCTCAAAGCTAGCACCATTTCTTGGTGGGGTAAACGACGATGGTGAGCCAGTGCGTTGGGCGGGTTCCCCGACTTGAAGCAACTGGCGAACCCGAAGGGCAGATAGAGGGTTGGTTTAAGACTGCCAAACACCGTTTCGGCTTGCACCGTTTTGGACAAGGAACACTTTTAGGCGTTTACCGTTGGTTGATACTGTCTCTTATCTCCTATATCTTGGCGCATTGGGCTTACTTATCAACAACGAGCGCAGCTACAAGTTTACCTGATTGGGGACAAGCCGCAGAAATTGCGTTCCAAACTATATTTCCACAATTAGTGCTGTTACTTCTTTTACAAAACATTGAACGTCTGAGAGACTTGGCACTTAGTCATGGAATTGACATTCAAGTTTTCAGGTGCAAGATATGAGTTACGGGTCATTCGTCGTGCCATTCCTAAATTTCAACATTTGCAATCAGAAGAATTCCCCCTTTTTTCGATTGGTTAACCGTAGAGATTCTGGATACTTTATTACCCGAACGAATTCACCGTATTAATCCCAGAGTTGTGAAAAAACCTGTATCAAAGTTTCGTTCTAAAAAACTAAAACACAGAGGTACTGGAAAACGAGTAGAAGCTCCGAAATTTCATATCACTAATCAGCTTCTTAGCCTTAACTGAACCGTATTGGAATATATTCGAGTAATGCGATCGCTCAAGGACTGCATCTGTTCACACTCGGCAGGTAGATAGTCAAATGACTTCAGATACTGCACCCCAACCGTGTACTCGCCATCCCAGGTTCTCACAGTGCAACTAAACTCGTTTACCTGATTGATAATCGCGCAACACCCACCTTTGCCTCTGAGTTCGGGGTTGTCTTTGGTAATTTGTTGGGATCGGCAATAACAGGCTCAACTAGCATTGCTGATTGCTAGTTAGGCCCGTTATCTTGTTAGATATCACACCTTATACTATCAACTGGATTATTAGAATACTCAATAGGTACAAATGTATACCCATAAGACGAACACCTAGATGGTACAATTTTGACCAAGTGATTAGTAGACTGCTTGCGATCGCCATTTACAAAAGAAATCTGTCCCGAAGCTCCAGTAAATTGAAGGTCAGCTAATGTCTTTTGTAAGAGAGTGCGGTCAGGTTTGTCTAGTTTTTTTAAAGCATTTATCAAAGCAAGAGTCGCGTCATAGGACATTGCTGTAGGTGCGTTCACCTGCTGCGTCCCCCATAAATCCCTGGCTGTTTGGAGAAAAATAGAATTAGGATTGGTCAAGCGATGCCAGGGAACATCCACCACTAAGCGACCTTCTGCAACGGATAGTCCCTTTTGTAAAATCTGAGTATCGTAAAGTACCCATCCTCCTACCATTAAAACAGACTCTTGCTGATTGGCATCAATTAGGCTTAAGGTATTTTTGAAAG
This sequence comes from Desmonostoc vinosum, assembly GCF_059505385.1. Lineage (NCBI taxonomy): Bacteria > Bacillati > Cyanobacteriota > Cyanophyceae > Nostocales > Nostocaceae > Desmonostoc > Desmonostoc vinosum. Next base: position 10,065 of record NZ_JCACKM010000180.1, on the reverse strand, counting down.
AGAAAGGGTTAACCTGACCATCTGGAAACAGGACAAGCACTGTGGCTCCTTTTTGTTTTGCTTGTTCTATAGCGTTATGGGATACGAAACTGTGGTTAGACAAATTAAATTCCGCATTTGTTAGCTCTATTACCTTTCCTCCTTTATTTTGGAAACTACTGCGGAAATCCTTCTGCATAGAGTCGCTATAAAGACTTTCGGGAGTGTAAAAAATTGCTGCTGTTGGGTGGTTAGGGATTTGTTTAAGCAGATAGTCAGCTAAAGCCTCTGCACTCACGCTAGCATTAGGTACAGTGCGAAAGAAAAAGTCATTTGGAGTAACTTTTTCTCGAATCTGGTCTACAGTGCTACCAGGAGAAATCAATACTAAATGATTCTGCTGATAAACAGGCAAAGCTTCTACAGTTAATTCACTTGCATAGTAAGCTACAACGCTTAGAATATCTCGCTGTGACACAAGATTCTCAGCTATTTGTCGGGCTTGCTTAGAGTTATTAGCATCATTAGCAATTAGTACTCTAAGACCTCTGCCATTAATTTTTCTCCCTTTGTTAATCTCATTTTGGGCTTGTGCAACTCCCCGCAGAATTGCCTCAGCTATCAATTGGTTATTAACAATAGGAACTGATACAGCAATTGTGTAAGTCTTTGTATTTTCAGCTGCTAGTTGAGCATTATTTAGGTAAATTAATGTCTCTGGGTCATTTTTTCGCTTTTTATATGCTGCTTCAAACAAAGGAATTGCTTTTTTATAATCCTTGTGTGCCAGGGCATTAACTCCTTGTTGTTTTTCTGGGATGGCTGAGTCTAGTGGAAATAATGTTTCTTCTCCACAACTTAAATAATCCTCAAACTTTAAAGGACAGGTTGGCGGCGATGCAAATATTGGGATCACTATCGTCATGAAAGCTGCAATGAACACTAGTGCAACAAATACAAGCCTTTTATGTAAAGACCTCAGAGACCTTACAATTTCAAGTCTTCGCCTAACCCAAGTCGGATTAGCAGCAAGGGTCAGGTTGTTTTGCAAAGATTGTGTTTGAAGAGGTAGGGTTAGATTATTTTGCAAAGGTCGTAATTGTGGTTGTAGCGCTACTATGCAAGAAAGTTCTTGCAAAACTTCTACTGCTGATTTGTAACGCTCGTCAGCATTACAACGCACCATTTTATTCAAGATATCCACTAGTCTATTACTGACCTGTGTTCTATGATACCAGATAACTTTCCCGTTGAGGTCTTTTGAAAGACAATAAGGTATTACACCTGTTAGAGCTTGAATTGCAACCATTCCAACTGCATAGATATCACTGCTTAATTTTGGCTCTCCTTGCTTTTGTTCCTCCGGCATATAACCTGGGGTTCCAACTTGCACTGTTAAAGACTGAACCTGAGAAGAGTGAATTTGAGTGCTAACTGTTTTAACAGAACCAAAATCAATCAAGACAATTTTGTTATCCTGTTTGCGTCTGATTATGTTTGAGGGTTTTATGTCTCGGTGAATCTTATTATTGTCATGGACAAACGCCAAGACTTCTAAAATATCTTGTAAAAGTTGAATAACAACTGCCTCACTCAACTGCTTATCTGGTTTAATTTCATGGTCTAAGTCATGACCATCAATGAATTCTTGAACAAGATAAAATTCTTGGTTTTCCTCAAAATCAGCTAAGAGTTGGGGAATTTGCTCGTGTCTACCCAATTTATATAGGGCTTTCGCTTCTTCAGCAAATAAACGTCTTGCTATCTGCAACCTAAATGGGTCGTCAGTCCCAAGTACAAGTTTCTTAACAACACAAATTTGCTCTTGGCAATGTCTGTCTTTGGCTAAGTAAGTTTCTCCAAAACCTCCTTTCCCCAAAAGACAAATGATTTGATAACGTCCGCCTAAAATCTGTCTCATCTAGAAATCTCCGGGAGATTAGAAACCCAGTAGCTTTAGCTCTGGGAGGAAAATCGACTCGGCTATTGAAATAGCCGTCAAATCTGTGGCTAAAGCCCCGTCGATTTATCGCGGGGTATGCTTACGACTTAATAGCTTTTGTTTCAATTACCCAAGGCATACAAAACAGACCAATCAGCGGTACAACAGCTAGCCAAAGCTGTAATTCTAAAGCACTGTGGAGAACATTAGAGCCGCTTGAGGCGATCGCACCTACTAGAAATGGGCCACCTGCTGCTATCACTCGCCCGACGTTGTAACAGAAACCAGCACCTGTTGCTCGCAACCTAGTAGGAAAAAGCTCTGGTAGGTAGTAGGTGAAACTGCCAAATACACCAAAAACAGTTAACCCAATCGGGAAGTACAAGTAAAGACGAGTATAGGGCGACCAATTCAGTCCGAAAGTGACTATCAAGGCAAGACCTGACAGTAAAAAGTAAAGAAAAAGCATTTTTCTGCGTCCCCAGTATTTAGCTAGGGGAACTGTCAGTAGAGTGCCGATTAGTCCTCCCAAATTAAAGCTGTTGGATGCAATAGTTTTCCATTGCTCGATAAGTGCTTGTGTTGCCACCTTATCTAAATCTTGAGCAAGAGCTGCCGTTTGCGCTAAACCAGCCGAAATTACTGGAATAAAACCATTACAAGTCCACCAAGTCAGTAAGGCTACTGTTGCTGTCAGAAAGCCACACCGAGTTAGGGGAAAATTTTTGTGATTGAATAGTTCTTGGATACTGGGTGCAGGCGTATTCCTAGCTTCTTTTCGCCACGATTCTGGCTCTTTGACGAAGTAACGCAACAAAAAGGCAACTACACCGGGAAGTAAGCCAAATAAAAAGACAAAGCGCCAAGAAACTTCGGGGTTGTTCTTGAACAAGACTCCTGCAACTAGTAGATTCACTAGTGTTGCTAAAGTTAGACCAACTGGAGCGGATGTGTAAAGAAGCGCTCCAGCTTCTACCCGCGATCGCTCTGGCATCACCTCAGCTACAAGTGACGCTCCTGCTGCCCACTCTCCTCCAAGTCCTAAACTGGCAATAACTCTCGAAAGAATTAAGATTGCTATATTAGGTGCAACAGCACAAGTAGCTGTACCAAGGGAAAAACAGAGTATGGTCAGCATCATCGTCTTACTACGACCAATGCGATCGGCAAGCATACCAAAAAGAATGCCTCCTGCTGCCCAGCCTAATAATAATATTGAAGTCAATAATCCAGTCCAAAAAAGGGTAGCAGCTTTAGCCTCAAAAGAACCAATTGGTAAACCTAACAGAGTTGGTACACAGTTTGGTGCTACGTAACTAAATAGCAAACTATCAAATAAATCGAAGCCCCAACCAAGCCACGCAGCAAAAAAAACTGTCCATTGATAACGAGTAAGGGAAAGCATATTTCTAGTCCAATTTAATTAGTTAATAAACGCTGATTACGAATGTTCTAGTTAAACGTTCAGAATCAGAGCGTTTCTAAATTTACAGGTGAACACTGCTTAAGATAATCGCAAGTAAAAACTTCTTTTGAGCCATCTGGATTGATTCGGAATAAAAAATTATCAGGACTATAAGTAGGATGTGAAATAGTAGTTCCACCATAGACGGGATGAGAACCTAACAAGATTAATCCTTCGGCAGAAGAACGAAGTTGCATAGTTTGGTCTACAATTTCAGTTCGATCTACATTAGGGCTGAAAAAACGAGTCCTCATGGTTCCGGAGTTGCCTTGCATTTTCAGAAAACTCTCATAAACAATGCCATCAACGCTATAACGTAGTTTCCAAGCTCCATAAATGGGAGTCTTAGCATCTATTAGTTGTGGAGTATTTTGAGCAATGGTAAATGATAAATTTTGAGAACCTGTTGTGGATGGGGTTGTTGATAGAGATTTAGCTGAAGTTGGCTTTATACTAGAAAATCCTATTGTTAGTCCAAAAAAGACTGTGGTTGTAGTCATGCAAGCTAGGTTTTTTAACGTTAGCGTCATAGTTTTCATTGATGTTTTATTGAGTATGTAACTAAGGACTAGGAACTGGCACAAGAGGCATAAGGAATTCAGACTCCTCACCAAAGCGCAAAGTGCATTTTATACCTTGTATTTAATCTCAGCGCGGCGTTCACAAGCGCAACCATTGAGTGTTGCCTGATATAAAACCCCAATGCTATACGCGGACTCGCTACTGCTGTACTATTGTGACTATCTGCTAAAAGTATCAAAACTGAATTCTCACTGTTTAAGCACCTCTGCATAATCAAAATATCTAGAAAGGTAATATTCTGAAAGGGGCAAATCACCGCAGATAACCGGGCAAACGCATCTAAAGTATAAAAATCCTTTAATAGCAAGGGTTTCGGCTTTTTTTGATTGAGCCAATTTTTTCGTCAATATCCTTATCCAGCAAGGGGTTCAGAAATACCGTGCGTTTGCCCCGCCGCAGATAAGTGCAGATATGTTATCTGCACTTATTTACACTTGAGAACGATCTCTCAAAGTAGCTATAGTATTATTATCCGTAAGTCTACTGAGCCGCCACTTATGAATCAGAATCGCAGATATCGTGGTGTTAAAGCTACTAAAGAAGGAATAGAAATAATTGAATCTCAGAGAATTAATAATGGTTGGTCTCGTCAAGCTCTTGCGGATAAAGCAGAGGTAAGTCTTGATACATATGAGCGGTTTCTTAAAGATAAGGTTGATAAAAACACTATCGAAAGTATTGTTAAGGTGTTTAAATTGCAACCAATAGATATTGTTGCTTACGACGAGTGGCATGGAATACGCAAATCTAAACTAGATGAATTAGCACCAAAAGCAGAACTGAATGAGAGTTCAGTTCCTTTAACTTTTACCTGTTATGTAGAGCGCCCACCCGTTGAGTCTCGCTGTTACGAGGCTATACAACAGTTAGGAGCGCTCATCCGCATCAAAGCACCTCAGCAGATGGGTAAAACTTTACTTCTCGATCGGATTCTCATTGAAGCAAGAAAGCAGAACTATAAAACTGTAACATTGAGTTTTGAGCTACCGGATAGTACAGTATTTAAAGATATATGTAAATTTTCTCAATGGTTTTGTGTAAGCGTAGGTAGGCTACTAGGGCTGCCTAACGAGTTGAATAATCGTTGGGACGACATTTTTGGCTGTAACGATAACACCACAGCTTACTTCGAGGAGTATCTGTTAGTAGAATGCACTTCTCCTTTGGTACTTGCTTTGGATAAAGTGGATCGAGTTTTTGAACACTCTGCTATTGCCAATGATTTTTGTTGCTTGTTACGAGGTTGGCATGACATGGCGAGGAGGAGCGATGACCGAGGTGCGATTTGGAAAAATCTTCGGTTGATATTGGTACATTCTACAGATGTTTATCGCTCACTAAATATCCTCTCCTCACCTCTTGCTGGCGTAGGAGAGACTATTTTTTTACCAGAATTTAACCAAGAGCAAGTGCAGGATTTAGTACAGCAAAATGGACTTGATTGGTTAAGCAACTATGACGTTGAGCAACTGATGGCTATCGTAGGAGGACATCCTTATTTAGTACAGATAGCTTTTGATTATCTTAAAAGTCAGGAAAACACGCTCTTGAACCTTTTGCAAATGGCTGACACAGAAGCAAGTCCATTTGGTAATTACTTGCGAAAACAGTTGGGGGATGTACAACAATATCCAGAACTAGCAGCAGCTTTACACCAAGTAATGACGACAAACAACCCTGTGACACTAGAATCTGCTGAGGCATTTAAATTAAACAGGATGGGTTTGGTACAAATGCAAGGTAATGATTGCAGTCCGAGATGCAATTTGTATCGTCAGTATTTTTCGGTTCGTCTGACAGCAACATAGGAAAATCGCTTTCAAATCGATGGTTGAACACAGCAGTTAACTAGGTTGATCTATGGTTTACGAATATATATTTAGTGGTACTTTACCAGAAGATGCACCCACTTATGTAAGGCGGCAGGCAGATGATGAACTCTATGAAGGTCTAAAAGCTGGAAAGTTTTGTTATGTCTTCAACTCCCGTAAGACTGGGAAATCTAGTCTGCGAGTTCAAGTAATGCGTCGGCTAAAACTAGCAGAATTTGCTTGTACTGTCATTGACCTTTCAATGGGTGGTGTTGAGCAAGTAACTATTGAACGGTGGTATACTGGAATCGCTAATCGTCTAACAAAAGACTTTAGTTTAGAAATCAATTTCAGAAATTGGTGGCGCGAACGTGAGTGGTTGTCTCCTTTGGAGAGATTGAGAGAATTTATTGAATCGGTGATGCTGGCGCAAATCGCCCAAAATATTGTTATTTTTATTGATGAAATTGAGAGTGTTCTCGGTTTAAATTTTCCGAGTGATGACTTTTTTGCCTTTATTCGCGCCTGTTATAATCAGCGAGTGGACAATCCAGAATACAATCGCCTCACGTTTTGTCTATTAGGGGTGGCAACGCCATCAGATTTAATTGCTGATAAACGGCGGACACCATTTAATATTGGTCAAGCAATTAATTTGACTGGATTTAAGTTAGAGGAAGCCAAATTATCTTTGATTCAGGGGTTAGAAAAGTTGGCAGACAATCCCGAATTTATTTTAAAAGAGGTATTGGAGTGGACGGGAGGACAACCATTTCTTACCCAAAAGTTATGCCAATTAATAGTTAGTTCTCAATCCCCTATTCCTGCTCTGAGTGAGGCAGAGTGGGTAAAAATGTTCGTAGAACGCCAAATTATCGATAACTGGGAATCTCAGGATGAACCAGAGCATTTGAGGACGATTCGTGATCGCATTTTTAAGAGCAAACAGCGTACAAGTCAACTACTAAGTTTATATCAGCGAATTTTACAACATGGTGAAATAGAAGCAGATGACAGCCCAGAACAAATAGAGCTAAGACTGTCAGGTTTGGTGGTAAAGCAGCAAGGCAAATTGATAGTTAACAACTCCATCTATAAGTCTGTTTTTAATCAAAGCTGGGTTGAAAAAGCATTATCAACTCTGCGACCCTATGCGGAAGCACTAGAAGCATGGGTAAATTCTAACTATCAAGACGAATCCCGGCTGCTGCGACGGCAAGCATTGCAAGATGCCCAGACATGGGCAGCTGGTAAAAGATTGAGCGATCAAGATTATCAATTCTTAGCTGCTAGCCGAGAGTTGGAAAATAGAGAACTTCAAATCGCTTTTGAGGCAGAAAGAAAAGCTTTAGAGGCAGAAAGAAAGGAAAGAAAGGCTTTAGAGGTACAAACACAAGCAAACCAAATCTTAGCTGAAGCCCAGGATAAACTTAAGCGGCAGAGGAATATTGGATTCTCGATTAGTGCCATATTATTGGTTGGCTTAACAACTGCGTGTGTAGTATTCCTGCAAAATCAGGTAAGTAATAATATAGCGTTACTAAAACGGATTAGCTTAGGGGACAAAATTTTAGTAGAATCAAACACAAACCCTAATAAGAAAGCAGGGGTGAAAGCGTTTGCTTCTAGAAAATTTAACGAAGCCACTAAGAACTTTAAAATATCACTTAAATCTAATCACAATGATCCAGAAACTTTAATTTACCTAAATAATGCCGAAGCTAATGGTGGCAATACTCTCAAAATTGCTGTCAGTGTGCCAATTGGTAGCAACCCGAATGTGGCACAAGAAATTCTGCGCGGTGTAGCTCAGGCTCAAAATGAGACAAATAGCAAAGGTGGAATTAAGGGGAAGCTTTTACAGGTCGAGATTGCTAATGATGATAACGATCCTAAAATTGCCATACAACTTGCCAACAAGTTTGTCAAAGATTCTAAGATTTTGGCAGTGGTCGGTCATAACGCCAGTGATGTTTCGATTGCCGCCGCTAAAGTGTATCAGGATAAGTTGGTAATGATCTCGCCAACCAGCTTTTCTAAAAGTCTAACTGAAAGCAGCAATAGTAAACTTAGCCAAAATTACATATTTCGTACTGTTCCTAGTATTAATTCTACAGCACGCGCACTCTCTACATATATTGTTAAAAAAGCTCACAAGACCAAGATTGCTATTTGTGATGATCCAGATGCTATTGATAATGAAGCGTTTAGAAATGAATTCGTCGAAGATGCTCCTAATGTCAATCTTATTTATGTATCCTGTAATTTGGCTGACCCTAACTTAAACGCCAGTAAGGTAATTGATAATGCTATTAAAGCTGGGGCAGATAGCTTACTAATAGCTCCCTATGTAGATAGAATTGATAGATCTGTAATTGTAGCAAATGCTAATAAAGGACGGTTAGCGCTTTTTGGCAGCCCAACATTATATACATATGAAACGGTACTTTCTGGGAAAGTTTTTAATAACTTAGTCATCCCTGTATTTTGGCATCCTGATTCAATTTCAGATCGTACCTTTCCTGACAATGCTAGGAAACTTTGGGGTGGAAATGTAAACTGGCGCACCGCAATGGCGTATGATGCCACAATATCGATTATTGAAGGCTTGAAAGGTAGCCCAACTCGTGAAGGGTTGCAGAAGAAGTTATCGAGTCCTCGTTTTTCAATTAATGGAGCAACGCGAAAGATTAAGTTTCAGCAATGGGGTGATCGCAAAGATGGGAAAGCATTTTTAGTCAAGGTTAGACAAGATAACACATCTCCTAGTGGGTATAACTTCACACCATTAAATCCTAACTAATGTTGATAATTGTTTTCCTGTTCCCTGCCCTCTGTTCCCGCAGATGAATTTAATTTTGCCCAATTACTTACTTGCGTTAACTGCTGCTTGTCCTTAGTTACGCAGCTATACCGTAGCTGCTAGAGGTTGGTATAGTCCTGTGTAGATATAACCTCAAAATCCTGATTTCATTCCCTCCAACACCTGCAATACCTCCCTCACTGCCGCTTTCCCCCGCTCCATCTCCTGAACGCGCTTCAGCAGCCGCTTGGGGATGTACTTCGAGGATTTGACTAAGCGATCGCCCTCGTTCCAAAACTCGTAGTGATAGTACGCCTGCGGATAATCCTTGCCGTTTCTGGTAATCGTTCGCCAATAAATGCTACCGCTCCCTTCCCCCTTGTTTCGCCGCGTTTTACTAGGGGATATGTTATTACTAGGGTTTATCTCTGGGGCTTCATTACTAGGGTTTATTTCGTTATCCCCTAGTAAATTACTAGGGCTGACCTCAACCCCCAACAGCTGTAGTATCTCTACAACTGGGCGTTTAGCTGCGTTAGCTTCTTGAATATCCCCTAGTAACTTTTTGGGAATGTACTTGGTCTTCTTCTGCCCGTTCTCCTGCCAGTGATAGTAAGCCTGGGGGTAATCTTTGCCGTTCCTGGTAATGGTGCGCCAATAAATAGAGCCGTTCCCCTTGCCCTTACGTCGGCGGTTTTTACTAGGGCTTTTATTCATCTCCCCTAGTAAAACACTGCCGAATTACAACCAAGAACAGAACCATTATTAAATACTGTCTGCCAAATCTTAGAGTTCATATTCTCACAGCTTTTGATGAACTTTAAACTCATAGTAGTCACCAAGCTGTTTAGTCAACTGGGAGATTACAATGTGAGTAAGAATGATAAGAGTAAACTGATGATTTCTCTCGATTCTGTTGACAGACTTAAATGGAGTACTGAACTGGGAAAACGCTTACAATCATTACGTGGTGACGTTCCCATGCGAACCCTTGCTGACAAAGTTAATAACAATGGAGTCACTTGCACCTACCAGTACATTCATAAACTGGAATCAGGCAAGGCAGAAGCTGTTTCCACTGATTTAATTGTAGCTATCTGCAATGCGCTTGATGCTGATTTTAAGCAACTGTTTCCGGCTGTATACATTGACCCATCTGAACTTTTGGCTATTTTGCAAAAAAATGTCGCCTAAGAGTTGATTTGTCTACTGAGAGTTGATAAAATAGAGATATCAAAAGACGACCGCCCCCGTCTGGACAACGAAGCGATCGCCCTTTGTAAAACCTAACCCTCGTAGAGGCAGGATCTATTATTATGACTCATAACATTTACAGCCAACAACAGCTCAGGACTTACGCAACTGGCACAGGCGATTCCTCAGTTTTTTGTCGAACTCTTGCTTTTTGAAGAGCTTCATAATCGGATTGGATACTGTTGGCGAAAGTGTTACAAACGCATAAACAAAAGTGTTACAACTAAAA
>NZ_JCACKM010000179.1:0-12783 GCF_059505385.1 Desmonostoc vinosum | reverse complement strand
GGGGATTGGGGACTGGGGATTGGGGACTGGGGATTGGGGACTGGGGATTGGGGACTGGGGATTGGGGACTGGGGATTGGGGACTGGGGATTGGGGACTGGGGATTGGGGACGCGGGGATGCGGAGAAAGTTTCTCCCTCACTCCCTCACTCCCCCTACCCCCTGCCCCCACTCCTAAATCCCTTCCACCTGGGCGCTGTACTCATCAGCGGTTAAGGCATCATCAATTTCACCAGGGTCGTCTACACGCACTTTGAGAAACCACCCTTCTCTGTAGGGGTCGTCTGCTACTTGTTCGGGAGATTCAATTAAGGCATCATTGCGTTCTATAACCGTACCTGTAACTGGTGAATTTAGGTTCTCAACAGCTTTTACTGATTCAATTGTGCCAAAGGTTTCTCCCTTAGTAATAGCATCACCAATTTCCGGCAATTCCAGAAAGACAATATCACCTAACTGGTCTACAGCGAACTCTGTAATGCCAATGGTGGCAATTTCGCCATCTATCCGTACATATTCATGAGTATCTAAATATCGGAAATCCTGGGGATATTCAAAAGACATATCAATTTACCTTTTACATCAACAAAAATTTTATTTCAGCAGTAGTCCAAGTCATATTTGCCAATAAACCTGGTAACAAACCTGACTGTAGATTGAGTAACTCAAAACACATTATTCCATGAACTACCCCTAGTTTGGGGATGAGGGGACTGAGGAACCAGGGGGAGCAAAGGAAAAATAATTACGAATTACGAATTACGCGCTTCGCAGCGGTAGCGAGTCCTCGATAGCGTTAGCGATAGCGAAGCGGTAGCGAGTCATCGAGCGTCGGTACGAGCGTCAGCGTAAAGCCTACGGCATAGCTTCGCTTAGAGCGACACAGGAGCGTCGCGTCATTACGAATTACAAATTCACCTTTTTGACCGATAGAAGGGACGTTTCACTACAACTGCTGGGTAAACTTTACCCCGAATTTCTATTTCTAGCTGCTGACTAACACTTGCTAACTCTTTGGGAACGTAAGCCAAGGCAATAGGATAACCGAGTGTAGGGGATAGAGTGCCGCTGGTAACTTCTCCCACAACTTTGCCGCCGGATAAAACTTGATAGCCGTGACGGGCAATGTTACGTCCTGACATTTGCAAACCTACGAGTCGGCGTTGCACACCAGCAGCTTTTTGTTGTGCCAAAATTTCCCGCCCAATAAAATCGCCTTTGCTATCTAAGTGAACTAGCCACCCTAAACCAGCTTCTAAGGGTGTAGTTGTGTCATCGATATCTTGCCCATAAAGGGCCATGGCTGCTTCTAGACGCAGGGTGTCTCTCGCACCGAGTCCACAGGGAATGACACCAGCGTTACAAAGATGACGCCACAACTCTACGCCAACATCCGGCTCTACCATTACCTCAAATCCATCTTCTCCGGTGTAACCTGTACGGGCTAGGAAGGCGGGTTTACCTAGTAGTGTTGCATTTAGATGGCCAAATGCTTTAACTGGTTGTAAGTCCTCTGGCACTAAAGGCTGGAGATATTTCAGAGCTTTGGGCCCTTGCACAGCAATTAAAATTTTTTCTGGCGAAATATCTTGAAATTGCACCTCGTTTAAGTCGAGGTTTTGCAATAACCATGTTTTGTCTTTATCGGTTGTTGCCGCATTCACGATAATTGATGCGTGCTGTGTACCAATGCTGTCTTCACCTTGGTAATAGATAATGATGTCGTCAATAATTCCCGCTTGCGGATTCAACAATACTGTGTATTGTGCTTGACCAGGTTGCAAACGACTTAAATCTGAAGGTACTAAACGCTGTAGTTGGACAATCAGGTTTTTACCTTGTAAGGTAAATTTGCCCATGTGGGAAATATCGAACATCCCAGCTGTATTTCTGACAGCTTCGTGTTCGCGGCTAATGCCACTGTATTGCACTGGCATTTCCCAACCACCAAAGCTGGTAAAGCGTGCTTTAAGTTCTACACCCAGTTGATACAATAGGGTTCGCGCTAGAGAAGGGATGATTTCTTCTTGATTAGCCACAGGTATTTATGCGATCGCACCTCAACATCTATATATCCTACGGGATTGAGTAGGAGATGAGGGAGAAGTAACCAATATCAATTCCCCATTCCCCAACTAAGGTTTAATAATTAATGATAGAGTGTTGAGATTTATTAAGAAAAGATTATGATGTATCGGCGACTACTAGCTAGCTTTATCTTAGCTATGGTGCTTTTTTTGTTTCCCCTATCGGCCCAAGCTGCTAGTTCTTCTAGTATCACCCGTTCTGCCGGTAGTGAAGAACTCAAAAGTAAAGATTTTTCTGGACAAAGTTTAATTGGGACAGAATTTACCAATGTCAATTTAGAGAAGGCTAACTTTAGTAATACTGATTTACGCGGTGTCGTATTTAACGGTACTGTCCTGGAAGGAGTAAATCTGCATGGTACTGACTTTAGTAATGGTATAGCCTATCTGGTTAACTTCAAAGGTGCTGACTTGAGTGATGCAGTTTTAACGGATGCGATGATGTTGCGATCAATTTTTGATAATGTTGATGTTACAGGTGCTGATTTCACAAATGCCGTTTTAGATGGGCCGCAGGTGAAAAAACTTTGTGTGCAAGCAAGTGGTGTGAATTCTAAAACTGGTGTAAGTACTCGTGAGTCTTTAGGTTGTAACTAAAAAGCTGAGATTCCCGACTTCTCTAAAAAGTCGGGAATCTTGTTGTTTGTAGTACTATTCTTCTGTACTTTCGGATGTAGTATTTATCAGCTGTAATGATTTTTCCATTTCTAATCGTTGTTCGACATTGCGTAGGAAATAACCATCTACCATCGCAGAACCTAAAAGCTGTGCTAATTCTTCGCGGCTGGTGGTAATCATGGACTGATATTTATCATTAGGCAAGTTACCCAACATGGCAACAATAGAACGCTGAATCAGTTGCAATACTTCAGGTGAAGATGGTTGAGAAAGCTGAGCAACTGTTTTGGGATGCATTGATTGCACATATCGCCATAAATTATTTTTGTTAGCTGCTTCAGGTTGCAAATAATCTGAGTTGCGATGGGAAAGATTACTCATAGCAATTACGTGAGGTTAGGCTTGACTATTAATAATGAATTTATCAGGCTATCTGTTGTAGCGTGGTCAGAATAACCGAACCTCAAAAGATGGGTTTTTGCTAACTATACCAATTCCCAAAAAGAATACGACAGATACATGGATGCGTAGGTTGAATTTTAGCAAGATCCCGTAAGGTGTATAACAAAATTCAATTAATCAGGTAAAAACTCTTGATTCAAACATTCATCCACAGTCAAAAAAGACTCTACAGGAAAAGTATCAAGGGTTAACCCAGTTTCTAAAGCCGCTAGCTGACGTGCATCCTGATAACATTCCATAAAATTTTCAGCGAAGTACTTTTTCAAGCTTGGGCTATCTTGCAAATTTTTGTTGAGTCTACGTCGATGCTCAAAGATAGTAGAAAGCCAGCTATTAGTGCGTTTTTCTAACTGATATTTGTATTTTAATAGGTACATTAACAAAACTACTAAATTGCTTTCTAAAGCTCTTTTTTCACTTCTCCCCATGCATTCAATCTCTTCGATAAGATTTTCCAAATCAAGCTCAGAAAATCTACCTTCTTTTAATTGTTTAGCAGTTGTCTCTATCCATAAGTAAAAATCTTGGTCATAAAGATGAGAGTTTGTAGATACCGTTGGTTGAGGCGCTGTCATCTAATTTTTAACCTCCCAAAGTTTAATTACGAATTACGAATTACGAATTATTTAATCCTAACCGAGAAGGCTTTTGCTGACCCCTACTTAGTCGGTTTGGGGGTATTGACCAAAACACTAATCATCTCAGTCAATGCCTCTGGATCGATGGGTTTAGCTAAATGCTGCTGAAATCCAGCTTTTAAGGCTTGCTGGCGATCGCAATCTCCGGCATAAGCACTTAGAGCAATGGCTGGAACTTGTCGAACTGATTCTAGTTGCCGAATTTGCTGCATGAACATATAGCCATCCATTTCTGCCATGCCAATATCACTGACGATCACATCGGGAATAGATTTTTTAATCGCTTGCAGTGCTTCTTTACCAGAAGCAACACTCGTGACAATTGCACCTGCTAGCTCAAGGATAAAGCTAATAATCTCTCGCGAGTCTGCATCATCATCAATCACTAAAATTTCCAAGTTACTCAGATCACTCGTTGTCATAGAAGTAGGGGTTGGTGTAGGTGATGTGCCGATCGCAAATGCCAGTGGAATCTCAACTGTAAACGTCGCTCCTTGTCCCTCCCCTGCGCTTTCAGCTGCGATCGTGCCGCCGTGTAGTTCTGTGATTTGTTTGGCGATCGCTAGTCCCAATCCCAAACCGCCAAATTTACGAGTCGTCGCGCTGTCTTCTTGGCGGAAATGCTCAAATACATAAGGGAGAAAATCGGGATGGATGCCTTTGCCGGTGTCGCTGACTTGTAGTTGGGCATGGGTTGGGGTTTGGGTGAGTGCGATTATAATCTGTCCCCCTTGTGGTGTAAACTTGACTGCATTCGATAACAGATTCCAGACCACTTGCTGCAAGCGTCCGGCATCGCCCTTAATTTGACCAATCGATGCAATTTCCGTCTGTATTTGAATCGATTTTGCTTCCGCCGCCAGTCTTACTGTTTCTTGGGCTGCGGCAATTACTTGACTGAGGTTGACTGGGAAAGTATTGAAGCTGAGTTTGCCACGTAGAATCCGGGAGATGTCGAGCAGATCGTCGATCAATTGGGACTGGAGTTGAGCGTTGCGCTCGATCGCAGCTAGTGCTTGTAAGCTTCTTGCGGTATCGAGTTTGCGTTGCTGCAACAGTTTTGCCCAACCAAGAATCGGATTGAGCGGGGTTCGCAGTTCGTGGGAAATCACGGCGAGAAACTCATCTTTGATGCGGTTGGCGGTTTCGGCTTGTTCGCGGGCAACTTGTTCGCGCTGTAAGAGTTGCTCTCGTTCAACTTCGATTTGTTTGCGATCACTAATATCAATGGAAACGCCGATTAACCCAATGACGTTTCCAACTTCATCATGGTAAGGCGATTTTATTGAAAGGAGAGTTCGTCGATGGGTAGGTGTATCTACGATTTCTTCAAAAGCCAGCGTTTGCCCCGATCTCATGACCTCCTGATCGTTTTCCATTGCTTGCTCTGCTGCTTCACGCGGTTGGTGAAAATCTCGTGAGGTGCGGCCTAAAACCTCCGATTCCGGTAGCCCGACTGCATCAAGCAAGCTGGCATTCGCCATTAGGATTCTGCCCTCTCGGTCTTTAGCATAAATTAAAGTCGGAGTTGATTCACTAATGACATTCAAAATCGCGTTCTTTTGCCGTAAGTCTGCTTCTGTTTGCCACCGCTCGATCAAGTCAGCCGCCTGACGAGCCAGCAAATCGAGAAACCGCAATTGGCGATCGCTCGGTCGATGATGGATGCGCCAATGGGTGGAAAACATCCCGAGTGGCTTGCCAGAACGAGCGATCAACGGCGTAGTCTGTGCGGACAGAATACCCGCCTCTACGTGTCGTCGCATCGAGCCTGTGGGGTCTTCGCTTTCTGGCACATCAAAATCGATGAATTCCCGCCCGCCAGTTCTGAGTGCCATGCCGCAAGAAGTGTTAGAAGTGACATCTAAACGGTGAAAATACTCGTTTATTTCCGGCTCAAGCCCCTGCGTAGCAATCAGCACCAATTCTTGGGTTGCTGCGTCGAAAATTTGCATCGTTCCAGCATCTGCTTGCGTGAGCGCGATCGCAGTCGAGACAATTTCTTGATACAGCGTTTGAGTATCGCCTTCGCTGACTAATCGGGCGCTCAATTCCCGCAATCGTTGCATATCTTGGAGGTCTGCCGCGACAGTCGCCTCAGCGCGGGCGCGTTCGAGCCTTGGGAAGATGCGGTTCGCCAGTTCAGAAAATAATTCGATTTCATCTTCACGCCACTGACGCGGACGAGAATCTGCCACATTCAGCAGAAATTTCCATTGCCCATCGCGCAAAAATGGCACACTGATGAAGGAATAGAGGTTGAGCGCGGCGTGACTGGCGGCATCGGCTCGCGCATCTGTGCTTGTATCGTTCACAACAACAATGTTTCCAGCCCTTGCTTCTACATAAAAGGCTTCATTTAAAAATTCGGAGATGCGATAAGTCCCAGCGACATCAAGCGCGTCTGCTCGGTGCCAAGCGTAGGGAACGATCGCATAATCTTTGGCTTCATCAATATCAACAAAGGCGCAGATGGAAAGGTTCAAGTATGCACCGATTTTTACGCCGATGGTTTGCATCATTGCATTAGCCGTAGTCAGCCGGGTGCAATCGTCCTGGATTTCGGATAAAAAGGCCAGATTTGCCTCGCGGCGTTTACGCTGAGTGATGTCTGCAAACAGAATTGCAACATAGTTCTCGCCGGATGCTGGAATGGGGAGCGCATAGACATCAAAGATGGAGTTCATCGCAATCACATTCGCTTCAAACCGGAGCGATTCGCCTGACTTTGCTACCTGGGCGTAAAGTTCTATCCACTGCGGTTCGAGGTTGGGCACAAGTTCGAGAATTGTTTTTCCGGCTGCATTTGCTAAACCACTTTGCTGCTCAAACGCCTCATTGACCTCAATAAAGCGGTAGTCAAACGGTTTTTCATCTGTATCAAACAAAACTTCAATCGTGCAAAAACCTTGGTCGATGGATTCAAACAGCGAGCGATATTTTTGCTCGGATTTGCAAAGAGCCAAGTTAGTGCGATCGCGCTCAAATACAATACTGGCAACTTGAGTACCAAACTCCGCAAGTTGATATTCCCAATCGGTGGGATTCCGTACTTCCTTAAAGCACAGCATCAGCGATCCGATCGCTACGGCATCCTTGCCAAAGACAGGGGTAGAATGACAGGCTAAAATCTCGTGAGCGATACATAATTCTCGCCAGCCTTGCGACCAGCGATCATCGTTAATAATATCATTACAGCTGATGGGTTGTCCAGAATAGACCGCTTCACCACAAGTCCCTATGCAGAGTTCGTTAATTGGCACGTCTTTGAGTCCTGCGCCAAACGAAGGTGGTAGATCTGGCGTAATCGAGCGAGAAAACCTTTGGCATTGGTCATCGCTCAACAAAAAGCAGGCACGGACGCAAGCATCTAGCTGAGAGATTGCAGTACAAATTGCCGCCAAGCACTCATCAAGTGAAGTCCCCGATGCCGTCATTTCTAGCAGTCGCTTCTGTTCGGCTGAAATCAGTTCGGCTTGTTTGCGATCGGTGATGTCAATTGCTGAACCTAGTATTTGCCTTGGTTTACCCTGCTCGTCGCGGACAAAAATCGTGTCGCGGCTAGATAGCCAAAGCCATCTCCCGCTAGAGTGTTTCATCCGATATTCGATGGTAAAAATATCATCTTCCCCTGCGGCTCGCATCCTGTCGTGATGCTGCTCAATTTGTTCGAGGTCGTCAGGATGGAACAATTGGGCAAAAATCTGCGAATCAATCGCTTGCACGTCTTTGGGCAGAACGCCCAGTAGCGGAAAAATTTGCGGGCTGACGTACACATTTCGTCGTTCATTTAAATCAAAAACGTAGAGCAGATTGGGCGCGGTTTCGTTGATTGCCTGCAAAAATTTTTCAGATTCGCGCAACTGTTGTTCTGCCTGTTTGCGGCCGGTAATTTCGGTGACAATAATTGATACGCCATCGGCAGATGGATAAACATGGTTTTCAAACCAGCGATTCCAGGGGGAGTAAAAGTACTCGAACTGCACAGGGGTTTGTTCGGCGACAGCCCGACGCAATTTCTGACCAAACTGGCTTTCTCGTGTGTCAGGAAACACATCCCAAATGCTCTTACCCAGGAGATTTTCTCTAGCTATGCCTGTAACTTCTGTGACGCGATCGTTAACATAGGTGTAGCGCCATTCCCGATCCAATGCTAAAAATTGGTCAGCAATCCGAGTCAGCACATTCTCCAAGCTGTCCCTAGCTACTTGCACTTGCAGCCGCAATGCTTGTTCTTGCTCAGTTGTTGCTTTTCGTAGCTGTCCAAGTTTCAAATTTGACTCTACCCGTGCCAGTAGTTCCCGCGCTGAAAATGGCTTGGTTAAGTAATCATCTGCACCTGCTTCTAATCCTTCAATCCGCGCTTCTTCGCCTGCACGAGCTGACAAGAGAATCACCGGCATGAGTGCAGTGGTGGGGTGCGATCGCAAAACTGCCAACAGTTCAAAGCCATCCATTTCTGGCATCATCACATCCGATAGCACCAAGTCTGGTGGATTTGCTTGAATTGCCCGCAGTGCCGCCGCTCCATTGGCAACGGTTTCAACCTGAAAGCGCGAACTCAGTAAACGCTTTACGTAGTCGCGCATATCGGCGTTATCGTCGGCGAGGAGGATTTTGGATTGGGAGTTGTGACCGTTTGTTTGAGGAATATCGGAGATTAAATCTGTCTGTTCTAACCTCAAATCTGCTTCCCCAATCCATCGCCAAGCTTCCTCAACAAACGGCGCGGCTCCCAGGGCAGTCGATTCCAGCGTCCGAATTGAGCGAATCCGCTCTGGAGGTAAATGAGCAGTTCCTAAAGGAATGGCGATCGCAAAGGTTGTACCGCGAGCAACTTGACTATTGACTCGAATTGTGCCAGTGTGCAGTTTCACCAGTTCTTGCACCAAAGCCAGCCCAATTCCTGAACCTTCATAAGTGCGCGATCGCGTCCCGTTCACCCGATGAAACCTCTCAAACAATCGCGGTAATTCGGCTTCGGGAATTCCTACACCTGTATCCGTAACACTAAATTCAACTGTATTATCAACAAGTTGTAAACCAACCGTGATTGTGCCAGCAAAGGTAAACTTGAACGCATTGGAAATCAGATTGAGAACAATTTTTTCCCACATTTCGCGATCGACATATACCAGTTCTGGCAATGATACACAGTCGATCGCCAAAGTCATTCCCGCCGATTCAATCAGCGAGCGAAACGCACTCGCCAGTTCCGCTGTATAGCTAGCTAAATCCGTTGGTTCATAGGAAGCCTGTACCCTTCCAGCTTCAATGCGCGAAAAATCTAGCAGCGTATTGACTAATTTTTGCAACCGTAACCCGTTGCGCTGTACAAGCTGTAACTGTTCTCGTTCATCGGGTTGTAAGCGTCCGTTAAGATTTGCTGAGAGTTCTTGCAAAGGACTCAGCATTAAGGTTAAGGGTGTACGAAATTCATGAGAGACATTACTAAAAAAAGCAGTTTTAGCGCGATCGAGTTCTGCTAAGGCTTCCGCCCGTCGGCGTTCTTCTTCGTAAGCTTGGGCGTTGGCAACCATTAA
Source organism: Desmonostoc vinosum (assembly GCF_059505385.1). Taxonomy (NCBI): domain Bacteria; kingdom Bacillati; phylum Cyanobacteriota; class Cyanophyceae; order Nostocales; family Nostocaceae; genus Desmonostoc; species Desmonostoc vinosum. The sequence goes on along the minus strand of NZ_JCACKM010000179.1, from coordinate 3,436 downwards.
GGCGACTTGCCCAGCAACTTGCTCGAAAAAATCACAATAGCGATCGTCCAATCTCCGGCGTGGACTGGCAACCGCAACTAGCACACCTGTTATTTTACTCTGTCCTGGCGCTAAAATTGGCAACACCATTGCCTCTTGCGGAGGTTCAGCCCAAGGACTTCCCGGCAATGTGCCAAACCGAGTTGCTACGGTATCAATGATCTGCGATCGCCCTGTTCGAGCCACGAGTGCGATCAACCAAGGGTCAGTATCTGCTAGGTCAATCTCAGCCGGACAAACAGCAGGATCTAAACCAGACTCAGTGCTACCGTAGAGACGAGCCACATGACTATTTGCATCGACTAAATAAAGCAGTGCGAACGGAATATCAGCCGGATCGGTTTTGAGAGCCTCAACCAGCGATGCGCCTGCTGACTCAGCCGTTTTCGCCGTTCCAGTTCGAGATGCCACCTCTCGTAATAGTTGAGCGCGGCGATCATTCAACACGCGATAGGTAGTCTCACTGACAATATTTATTACACCCTCGACTGTACCCGTCTCACCTCGAATGGGATTAAAGGTGTAATCAAAATAACACTCTTCGATGTATCCGAATCGGTACATTGCCAGTAGCTCATCGCTGTGAAAAGTGCCTTCGCCTGTCGCTAAAACGCCCTTAAGTTCAGGCCCAATTCCCGCCCAAATTTCTGACCAGACCTCACGGGCGGGGCGACCCAGTCCCCAAGGGTGCTTATCTCCCAGAATTGGTTTCCAAGCGTCGTTGTACAGCAGCGAGAAGTCTGAACCCCAATAGATGGCGATCGGAAAGCGAGAATTTAGACAAATCGTGAGAGCAGATCGTAAGCTGGGTGTCCAGGTTTCCACAGCACCAAGCAGCGTTTGTGACCAGTCATGAAACCGCATCAGCTGCGCCATTTCACCCTCGCCCGCAAAAAGCTGCTCTACCTGCTGCTGCCTCATACTGCTTTTCCCCCATTGCGCCCGCACACAGTCACAATCTCGGTTGTCTCAATGGGTTTCATTATATGCTGCTGGAAGCCCGTAGAAAGTGCTTGGTGGCGATTGTATTTTCCGACACAAGTAGTCAGAGCGATCACTGGAATTTGCCCGCCTCGCTCCCGCATTTGCCGGCTCAGCATACCGCCATCCATCTTTGGCATCCCGATGTCATTAATTAATAGATCTAATTCTAATACACTAGGAGTTACACATTGACAAAAAATCACATTCATGTGTACTAAGCAGTACAAGTATTAGTAAGAATGATAACAATGGATAATAAATATTTAGAAAGGCTTTTAGAGGATGTTTTACAAAGTTTTGGGCGAATATAATGAGACTGTTGGCGAATTGATAGGGGGTCTAACCCATCAGCCCAAATCAATCTGAAATTTCTTTAATTTCAGTACGTTTAAACACACTTGAGCTATTAGCCCACAATTTATTGCAGGGCGGGAAAGCAACGCAAAACCAAGGCTTTAGGGGTGGGGGGTTTAACCCATAGTGAATTGACCAACAGTCTCATATAATTCGCTACTACACAAGCGAAGTCCACCTCCGTGGAATATACGGAAATAAGCTAATTTGTGATTTTAATTAAGTTGATAATTTCTTTCGTTTATATTTCAGCATTTCAAAATTATCTAGATAATTTTGAAATGCTTTTGGTTTTTGTTAAGAAATAAGATGCGTTTTCCCTGGTCTTAATAGCCCGTTGCAAAGCTTGGTTTGTTGGTAAGTTTTAATCTATTGAAATGGTAAATTTTTGAATGGGGGTGGAGGGACTTGAACCCTCACGACCGTTTAAGGTCAACGGATTTTCATTCTTCTGCAACTTTCGCTGCTGCCTGATACTTCTGCTAGTGTCGGGCTTTAAGAATTGGACTCTCCCTTTACCCTCGTCTTCACGTTAGGGTAGCTCCCGTCGGGTCTCTGCACCTTCCGATTAGTGATGAGTAATGAGTTGTGAGTTGCGAGATTTTTATTACTCAACACTCAATACTATATACTCAGGACTTTTTCGGCTTGGCTCAGGATTGCCATGTCTGTCACCAGATTTAGGTTTCCCTGAGTTTGAGAGCTTCCACTTGAGGGATTTCTCCTTCAAGGCTCAGTTATCTAAGTCCGTAGCGTCTGCCATTCCGCCACACCCCCTGGTGTTTGGCAGCTACTTAACTTGTGGAGGCGGCAATTTTCTCCTTATCTATTTGAGCATTAATTGCGTCTTTTGTGCAACTAAATTTCTAAAATTTCTTTCCAAGCGATACTTTTGTTTGTCTACCCCTAAAAATAGGGTTAGAAATCCGAAATTTTTCCTTCTGCCTCCCCCTCCCCGTGTCCCCGCGATGCTAGTATGAGCATATGCGTAAGTACGCTCCCACGTCTGCGGAAGAGGTAAACTGGTTGGAGATTAGTAATAGTGATCGCTGGGTTGGTGGCATTAATCTTATTGGTGGTCAACCCTGTTGGATGTGGGATGAAAATAAGCTAATCTGCCTTTAACTTGCATAATCCTTTGCCTCAGAAAGACGCAAAGAGAAGTTGCGTGCGGGGGTTCCCCCCGTTGAGCAAACTTCGGAGGACGCGCTTAAGGGGAGACGCGGGGATGCAATTTGAATGATTATTAGCTTAGGGAGTAGGGAATTGAGACGCGGGGATGCGGAAAAATTTTCTCCCTCATCTCCCTGCTCCCCAAAGCAATGGGATTTTTTTTAGTTGGAAGTCCCTAATACTTCCCTCGGTGTAGGCATTCAGCCTATGATGAAAACAGATGCTTAAACACAAAGAGTATGATCGTCCCACTACTGTATCTAATTTTGGCTGGAGCATATCTGTTAGTAGTACCAGTTGCTCTGTTGTTTTACCTCAAACAACGCTGGTATGTGGCTAGCTCCTTTGAGCGTGCTTTCATGTACTTTTTGGTGTTTTTCTTCTTTCCCGGTTTACTAGTTCTATCGCCGTTTATCAATATTCGACCCCGGCGGCGACAAATTGAAGTTTAGCTAGATTGGTAGGTCATAATTTTCATGCGACGCATTGACGCTATCGGAATTAGTTTAGGCATTTTTGTGGCTGGTGGCTTGGCATATGTAGGATTGCAACTGGTTGGTTTAGATAATCAAACAGCTGGTATCTGGAGTCAAGTTTTACTAGTTTGTGGGTTGGTTGGCTGGTTAATTACCTATCTTGTCCGAGCTGTGGGGCAGAAAATGACCTACCATCAACAGCGGGAACAGTACGAACAGGACTTTCTGCAAAAGCGCCTAGACGAACTCACCCCAGAAGAACTAGCACGCATTCAAGCCGAAATCGAACAAGAAGAGCAAACTCAAGTATAAAGTTGTCATTGGTTAGTTGTCATTTGTGAGTTACCAATGACCAATGACTAATAGACTTCTTGCAAAAATACTTGAACCGTCAGAGACTCAAGTCTCTG
>NZ_JCACKM010000178.1:0-12871 GCF_059505385.1 Desmonostoc vinosum | reverse complement strand
TCCAATCTTGGGCAATCAGGGAATGAGCCAATTTTGAGGTGGTCAGAGAACCATCATCGGTGATTAAACAGATGTGTCCCTCTGGTAGACTGCAATCTAGATAATCTGGTCGCGGTAAGATTTTGAGTTGGACAGGACAGCGTTGGATATTGTGGTCTATTCGAGGCGGCTGCTCAAACTCATGCTGATAGTTTTTTTTTTCATCTCCAATTAACTGTTGGAGATAGTTAACGATTTGACCAATTGTGCGTAGTTCTCCCAATTCTTCGACGTTCGGTTTGGGTAAGTCGGGGTACATTTCTTGCATCGTCCCCAAGATTTCTACGCGTTTGATTGAGTCAATACCTAAGTCTGCTTCCATGTCCATATTTAAATCCAGCATCTCTACCGGATAACCTGTTTTATCACTGGTGATGGTTAACAGGGTTTGACCTATATCTGCATACTCATCAGTTGCGGTAGATTCTTTGACGGTTACTTTAGTATCTTCTTCTGCTCTGAATGCTACGATTTCGCTGACTGGGGTTGATTGCTGGCTAATTGTTGACTCAAGATTAACGGGAAATTGAGAATTAGCAGTAATGGAGATTTTGGTATCGACTTCATCGCTAAACGTGAAGTTCTCAGCCTCTAATTCTTCTCCATAAGTGAAAGCTTCTGAAGAAGAAACACGGAATTGTATATACTCTACAACTTGACCGATTGTTCGTAGTTCTCCTAGTTCTTCTACATTTGACTTAGGAAAGTCGGGGTATATCTCTTGTAATGCCCCCAAAATCTCTACTCGTTTGATAGAATCTATCCCTAAGTCTGCTTCCATATCCATGTCTATGTCCAACATCTCTATTGGATAGCCTGTCTTATCGCTAATAATGGATAACAAAGTTGGACTAAGGTTAGCTACATCAATTATTGGGGATTGTGCGATGGCTACTGTTGCAGTTGCGTGATGATTCTCTTCTAGCAGGACTAGCACCGCATCTGGCGCTGGTTTTGCAACCTCAGTTAACACTGGCTCAACTTTGGTGGCAAATTCATCCTCAGATATAGCAACTATAGTTTCTTTCACTAAAGTAGGCTGATCTTCTGAGGATAGCGAAGCAGTAGGACTGTCTTCAGGTGAACGCAAAACAACCTGATTTATGTTGGCATCACCAGATAACAGCAGATCATACTGTTGTTGCAGAAATTGGAAGAATTGATTAGCATATTCCTGCTGATAGTGCAGGTATTGGTTATGAACGCGGAGGGTTTCAGCTTGATGATCGTGGAAACGCATCAAGCTACGTTCGGAACTGGAGATTGCAAGTTGCTGAGTTTGATTCTGTTGTTCGGTGAGTTTACTATTTCCCCACAATAATTGCTGTTGCTGCATTAATTGGAAGAAAGTTTGAGTATATTCTGTCTGATGCTTCAGAGATTGTTCATGAACCTGCAAGACGCTACGTTGATAGCGATTGAACTCTATCAGAGTATACTCTAGACTATCAATGACTCGCTGATAATTCACATTTGGTTCTTTTGGTTGCAGAGATGGCATATCTAGCCCTTTTGATGGCTCTTGATGCACAGATGTCTGCTTGCCGTTGGTGGAAGAGGAAGCAGCAGACGGATCTTTAATCCCATTTAACATCAGCTTGTTTTCATGCTCAGACCAACTATTAGAGTTAATCGTAGCATCATCCAATAAATTCCCCACCTCCCCGCGTCCCCGTGTCTCCACCTCCCCGCGTCCCCGTGTCTTCACGTCCTCCAAAGTAGCATTGAATTTCACTTGATCCCCATTTGCCAGTGCTTTAGCAAAAGCCTGCTTCGTTTTTTCTGAAACGTAGTTCGTGCTGTCTAAACGCACATTCAAAACGCGATTTTTGGGAACTTCTGGGATTTTACGCTCTTTTTGATAGGGATCTAAATTTTGCAGAGGTAAGCCAGCGACGCGCAACTGGATTACAGCTTCTCGCAAGGAGCGATCGCTATCCTTAGATGAGGTGGGATTCAAAGCCACTGCTAAATGAGGGCGATCGCTTAAAATATCTTTAACCAAGTTGGTCAGAATGTTGCGTGGCCCAAATTCAATGAAGCAATAACCGCCTTCAGCATAGATATTCTCAATCTCTTGCTTAAATAGTACCTGGTTCCGCAGATGTTCTTTGAGGATTTTTTGAATAACTTGCGGTTCGCTTGGGTAAGACTTACCTGTGACATTGGTGTAAACCGGAATTTGTGGCTCATGAAAAGTTACTTTTTCAATTGCTTTGGCAAAGGGTTTCTGTGCATGAGCCACCAAGGGTGTGTGGAAAGCTGCGGAAACTCCCAACAAGACAGTAGAAAATCCTTGAGTTTTGAGAACTTCCTGTACTTTGGCAATTTCTGCTTTGGCCCCTGCCAACACCACCTGACGATGGGAGTTTAAATTAGCGATCGTGACTAAAGGAAAATTTGGAATCAGTTCTGTAACTTGATCCACATCTCCCTTCACTGCTAACATACTTCCAGCATCAAACTGGGGATCTTGTGGTGCAGCCATGGCTTGTCCCCTAGCTTTCACTAAGAAAAAGTAATCTGCTGCACTCAACACCCCTGCTGCCCACAAAGCGGTAATTTCTCCAAAGCTATGTCCGGCAGTAAAATCTGGCTTAAATCCAGCTTGTTGCAATATCTTATATAAACCAACACTAAAAGCTGCGATCGCCGGCTGTGCGTACTCTGTTAACTGCAATTTTTCTAACTGAGCAGCTTTTTGCTCTGACTCAAATACAGGGTTAGGAAACACAACCTCAGACAGCGACTGTAAACTATCCTGACGTAAAAGGTTGTCTATTTCACCATAGGTTTGTCGCAAGCAAGGAAAATTAATCACCAACTCCCGACCCATTTCCAAGTATTGTGAGCCTTGTCCAGAAAACAACGCTACTACTTTTGCTTGTGTTGCCATCCCCGTTTTGCGGTAATAAATTCCCTGGGGATGCTCCCAAGATTCTGCTTGTGGCTGATTTTTCAACCAATCAATACTGATTTGTAATAAGTCACAAGCTTGTGTGAGAGAATCAGCAACAAACCCCACTCTGGCATTGGTAAGCGGAATCTCTAAAGATTCACAAGCCGCAATCAATTCTTGGTAATGTCGTTCTCCCCCATCAGCTTGTAATTGCTTGAGAGTTTGTTGACAGCGTGACAATAGCTGTTGGTGCGTCGTGTCAAACAGCAGTATTGATTGGGGAGTGTTGTGTAACCGATAGGGTAAATTGTGTTCGCTTTCATATTCTTCCAAAACGACGTGATAATTAGTGCCACCAAAACCAAAAGAACTGACTCCTGCACGTCTCGCTTGGGCATCATCTTTAATCCATGGTCTCGTTTGTGTATTTAAATAAAAAGGCGAACTCTCAATGTTCAGCTTCGGATGTGGTTTGGTGATGTTGATTGTCGGTGGCAATACTTTGTGGTGCAATGCCAAAGCTGCCTTAATTAAACTGGCCGCACCAGCAGCAGCTTTTGTATGTCCAATTTGAGATTTAACGCTGCCAAGAGCAATATATTGTTTTCTGGGATTAGCTTCGCCAAAAACTTCTTTGATCGATAAAAACTCTGTTGGATCTCCAACCATCGTGCCTGTGCCGTGTGCTTCGATTAAACCGACACTCGCAGGTGGAAATCCCGCATCTTCATAAGCACGACGCAAAGCATTAATTTGCCCTTCGGGACGTGGGGCATAGATGCTTTTATAGCGACCATCACTAGAAGTACCAATGCCTTTGATGACTGCGTAAATGCGATCATTGTCTCGCTTGGCATCTTCTAAGCGCTTCAGTACTAACATCCCCACACCTTCCCCCAGCATCATCCCATCGGATTCCGCATCAAAAGGTTTCACCTTCTGTCCTTGGGAGACAGCCGGAGTTTTGCTGAAACACATGTAGGCAAAAATCGAGTTGTCGGTGTCAACTCCGCCAGTCAGCATCATGTCGGCGCGATGTTCAACTAGCTCACTAATCGCCATTTTCATCGCACTCAAGGAACTAGCGCAGGCAGCATCTACTACGCAGTTCGTCCCACCTAAATCTAAACGGTTGGCTATTCGTCCGGCAACTACATTAGCCAGCATCCCCGGAAAGGCGTTTTCTTCCCACTGCACATATGCACTTTTGATTTTGGCGATAATCTTTTGGGTATCTTCATCAGACAAACCACTACTCTTGAGAGCTTTTTCCCAAATCGGATACTGTAATCTCGCACCCAATGGTACTGCTAGCTGTCCTGCTGTTGCTACACCTAAGATTACGCCAACAGTTTCGCGATTAAACTGCCGCGCTTCACCATAGCCTGCATCATCCATTGCAGCTTTGGCAACAACCAAACTCAGCAACTGTGAAATATCTGTAACTTCTAAGATGTTGGGTGGTAGCCCAAATTCCATGGGATTAAAGTCGATTTCTGGGATAAATCCACCACGCTTACAGTAGGTTTTATCAGGTGCTTTGGGATTAGGATCGAAATAATCCTCTATATTCCAATGGGAAGGAGGAACATCAGTAATACAATCAATTTTATGAATTATCTTTTCCCAATATTCCTGTAAATTTTGAGATTGAGGGAATATAGAACCCATGCCAATAATGGCAATATCAATTTGTTGTTTAGGCGTAGTTATTTTGTTGTTTAATTGGGGATTCTCAATCATAAATTTTTTTACCTGTATTAGCTTCAGCAGAGCCTGCTCAAAATCGCTAACTTCGTCCTCTAGCTGTGCCAAGACAGCTTCAACCCTAGAAGCAGCCATGACTTTATCTTCACTATTGTGTTTGGGAAATGTAAATGTATTTAGCAATTGAGTTCCTTTTGAAATAAGGAAACTTACAACTAGCTTTTAAGAGAAAATCTTGGTTCTTCAGATAAATAATTAATCGCTTAAAAGCTACAAAATAAATTGTTTATCAGCTTGAGCCTGGATAGTTTAATACAGAGTCATTCTATCCAATAGCATTGCGGCTTGAGTTTATCTTAAACTGGCTGTTTCTCAATTGCAACTCATATGCAACTTCATGGAAGGGAACGCTTAAAAGCGAACAGACAAGCTCAGTACAAGTATACTCAATGACTCCGCTCATACTATTTCACAAAATATCTGATACAAATGATTTGTCTATAATTCTTTCCCCCTGCTCATTTGTATCAACCTTAAAGTGAAACGGCATCAGCAACCAACACCCTTATCCCCTATTTCTTGACTACTCATTTGACGATTGTGATGGAATGCAAGAATCAGGCTCTTGGTCTTTTTTGCTCATTAACAACTGACGCTGAGCAGCAGCTAACAGCTTCTGCTCAAGTTCACTAATACTTATACCAAGCTCAAAGGCTGTTCTGTTTTTCCACTCTTCTAGCTCAAAATCATGGCGATTAAGCCATTCATGAACTGCTAGACGAGCCATCTCGGCTTTGCGAAGAGTTTGGCGAGCTGCATGAAAAATTAGCCGCTTGTTATCAAAGCTTGGTAACGAGAGCATGAATCGCTGTAGTTTCATTTTCTCCGTGGTATTTGGGTGGCGATCGCTATCACTCGCATAGCTATCAAAACTTTAATAAATTAGTATCTCACTTTAGTAATATCTCATAGCCAAAATTGCATATAAATTGCATACATAGATAGGGAGTGGAGAGTGGGGAGTGGGGAGTGGGAAATCAATCTTTTTAAGTTGTGTATACGGAGTTGTTTCAAAAACCAAATACTAGTCTTTTACTCAACTATTCAATTCTACAACCAGCTTTTACATCTATCTAAAAGTTGATATTTTTCAAAAAAATATTTAGATGTATACCAATTTAGATTATTCTGATACATCTTGATTTTTAAAATTATATTTTTTATATAAAGTAAATTTAGCAACTAGTAACTATATCTAAAGAATGAAAAATATTAATTGTCAACTGCTGATAAATCAAAAATCCTCCCTCTACAAGCTTTTTGTCGTCAACTACTGAGTTTTAATCAAAAAAAATACTTTAAAAAAGTAATATTTTATTATAAATATCCTCTATAATTTTTATCGTTCGATTCAATAAATAACCAATATAAAATATGTTGCATATAGCTTGCAATTGAGTATCAATCAGTTTATTGTATGTGACTAAATAATGTAACTCTATACTGTTCGCTTAACCAGGTGGGAGAAACCAGAGGTCAAGAGAATCACAATCAGCTAAAACACATCTAAATTGCATAATTCCTTTATCTAGTTGTCCTTTGTTCTTTGTCGTTTATAAATACAAATGACCAATGACAGTTTCAACCAAAAAATATGCAAATGGGACACATAATAGCTGATTAATTCACCTTTTACCTCATGAGTTTATCCACTTTCACTGCACAGTATTTTCATTAGGAGTATGGGAAAGGATGTAAGGGTGTGGGGGATCAGGTGTTGAACGAGAATTGAAGCCTCGCCCAACACAATTGTCCCAAGGAACGCAGCTTTTAAATAGAGGGTTGTTGAGCCTAAACCTTTCCCCTAAATTCCTACACCCCACACCCGCCCCAACGGGGCTTGATAAGTAACCAAGTTAAGATGATAACCCGTGTTGCATGAAGCGTTCTGCATAATTGAACTAACACGAAACTATAAGGGCTTGCTGGCATGAGACTATCTGAATTAGATCCACTCATCCCGCTAACTGAGTTGAAAGAAGAACTCCTGAAGTTGCCAAAAGGCTACTCGTTTTATGAAGAAGAACTAGTGGATTTCTTATCTAGACGAAGATGGCCTGAAAGCAATCGCCGTATTGACCGGACAACTTTCTGGCGCTGGAGAAATGACAATGGAATTGAGCATCAAAAAGTATTTAGTAGATTGGATATTTTGAAACTCTGCCAAATTTGTGACCATTATCGAGTAGATGGAACTCGCAGTGAGTATCTAGCGATCGTTAAAAGTAAGAAAGAGGTAGTATTAAACAAGTAAATAGGGGAATTGGGAATTGGTTATTTCTCCCCCTGCCTCCCCTGCCTCCCTTGCTCCCCTCTAACAGGTGTAGGTTTTTAATATTTTGCGTTTTGATCGATGCGGTGAGTCAGCGCGGTCTTGGGGAGCCACCCCTGTGGGCGGGTTTCCCGACTTGAGAAGCCACTGCGTTGCGGAGCGAGTGTGGTCTTGGGGGTTTCCCCCATGAACAACTCGCGTTGGGGTTCCCCCCGTTGTAGCAAGTGGCGTGGGAGTGGCGTGGTTTCCCCCATGAGCGACTGACGAACCCGTAGGGGACGCACAGAAAGATTTTGGAACGGAAAAATAGGCTTTTTCGGATTGAATGTGAAAAACCTACACTTATGAGCCTGCTCCACCTGCTTCCTATCAATCTTAAAGTGAAACGATATAACGTTGTGGGCAACCACCCGTGAGATTCCAACTTGGAAGACATGATTATGGTATTCAAACAAAGACAGTCTTTCACAAAATCTATAGGTTGGTGGTCGATAATTTTGGCAGCTATTTTGGCTGGAATTACTGGTACAATTTTCCTCTATGGTCTTTCCCGATTTCAGTTAGCTTCTAAGTTTCAGCCTCAAGCGACTCCTAGCAGTTCACCGACGCTGAAGGCTGTTGCTGCTTTAGGACGTTTAGAACCTGAAGGTGAGGTAATTCGTTTATCTGCTCCTGATTCTCAAGGAGGTATTCGAGTTGCACAACTTTTTATCAACAAGGGAGAACGAGTACATCAGGGGCAGATAGTTGCAATTCTCGATAGTTATTTTCTCCGTCTTGCAGCTTTAGAAAAAGCCCGAAAACAAATCTTAGTTGCTCAAGCTAGTCTCAATCAGGTAAAAGCAGGAGCCAAAGCAGGAGATATCTTTGCACAACAAGCAACGATCGCCCGCTTAGAAGCAGAGTTAAACGGAGAAATCTCTGCACAACAAGCAACAATCGCTCGTATAGCCGCTGAGTTGCGTAATGCTGAAAGCGAAAATCAGCGATATCAGCGCTTATATAAAGAAGGTGCAATTTCATCGTCTGATTCTGACGCTAAGCGTTTGCGAGTCGAAACTGTGCAACAGCAGCTCAATGAAGCTAAAGCCTCTCTCAGTCGAACTATAGAAACTATTCAAAAGCAGTTAAAAGAAGCTAGAGCCAAGCTTAATAGCATTGCAGAAGTCCGTCCCACCGATGTACAAGCAGCACAAACAGATATTGAAAGTGCAAAAGCCTCAGTCAGACAGGCTCAAGCAGACTGGGATTTAAGTATAGTGCGATCGCCCATAACCGGACAAATCCTCAAAATTAACACCTGGCCTGGAGAAATTATTGGCACCACAGGAATCGTTGACTTAGGTCGCACACAACAAATGTATGTGGTAGCAGAAGTCTATGAAACTGATGTCAAAAGAGTGCGTTTAGGTCAATCTGCAATTATTACTAGCGATGCTTTCTCAGGAAAAATCAAAGGAACAGTCACAGATATTGGTTTGCAAGTTGGCAGACAAAATATCTTTAATAACATTCCTGGTGCAGATACAGACAACAAAGTAGTTGATGTCAAAATTCGCATAGATAAATCCACAGATAATCAGCAGGTTGCTGGTCTCACTGACCTACAAGTAGAGGTACTCATCGATATATAGAGGCTAGGGATTAGGGGCTAGAAGAGAGAGATTTTTATACCCTACAAGGAACTATAAAAATATTTCTTCCCCACTCCCCACTCCCTACTCCCTACTCTCCAGACAGACCTTGTCTAATGTGCATCAATTGAGGTTGGCAAAATGATTCTCAATATACCTTTAGGTTGGCTACAACTAGCTAGGCAAAAAGCCCGTTTTATTGTAGCCTTGGCTGGGATTGCTTTTGTTACTGTTCTAATGTTTATGCAAATTGGATTTCAAGACGCTCTTTATGCTAGTGCTACACAGCTACATCATAATCTTAAAGGAGACTTGTTTATCATTAGCGCCCAATATAAATCTTTGACATCAAATCAAAGCTTTCCTCGTTCACGTTTATATCAAACATTAGGTTTTAAAAATGTAGAATCAGTTAGTCCTTTATATGTACAGTTTGCTAAGCTAAAAAATCCCAACAATGGGCTAAAGTTTCCTATGTATGTCATAGGATTTGATCCTGTAAAATCGATTTTTAAATTATCGGAAATTCAAAAAAACTTTAAACTGCTACAAATTCCCAATATAGTTTTCTTTGACCGTGCTTCTCGAAAAGAGTTTGGCCCGCTTGCTCAAGAATTTGAGCAAGGAAAAACTGTAAAAATGGAAATATTTACTTATACTGCATTAGTTGGCTATAAAGTCAAGATTGGTGGCTTGTTTAGTCTAGGGCCTTCCTTTGGAGTTGACGGAAATTTAATTGTTAGTTCTTCTACTTTTCTGCGAATATTCCAAGACCGTTTAGCACAAGATATAGATATAGGTATTATTAACCTTAAACCTGATACCAATCCTCAAAAAGTTTTAGCGGATTTAACTGCTAAGTTACCCAAAGATGTAAAAGTTATTACTCGTCAGGACTTTATTGAATTTGAAAAGACCTATTGGACTTTGAGAACACCTATTGGTTTTGTCTTTAATCTGATGGTGGGCATGGGATTTGTAGTTGGTGTAATTGTTGTATATCAAATTCTTTATAGTAATATTTCTACTCATTTGGCTGAATACGCAACCCTAAAAGCAATGGGTTTTAAAAATAAATATTTATTGAATGTAGTTTTTCAACAAGCTTTAATTTTAGCCTCTTTGGGTTATATTCCCGGTTTTGCTATATCTCTGGGACTTTATGATGTGGCAAAGAATGCTACAAAACTACCAGTAATTATGAGTTTAGATAAAGCAACCATAGTCTTAGTTTCTGTTGTATTAATGTGTTTAACTTCTGGATTCTTATCTACCAACAAGCTGCGAAAAGTAGACCCAGCAGATATTTTTTAATTTCAAAATGGGAGTGGGGAATAGAGAAGAGATGTTTTTAAATACTCGGTTTTTTTACATGAGTTTTTGAATCTTGCCTTTTTATTCTGTTCACTGTTAAAGACTGCCAATTCAGCATAACAATTACAGTAGAGCTATCATTATTTTGGCGAAACAACTAAGAAAAAATTTAGTAAAAGATGGAAACAAAATTTGTTATTAACATAGATAACCTCAATCATTATTTTGGTAAAAAAAACTTACGCACTCAGGTTTTGTTTAATATTAGTTTGACAATTAAATCTGGTGAAATTGTCATTATGACTGGGCCATCAGGGTCAGGAAAAACAACCTTGCTTACTTTAATTGGAGGATTACGCACTGTTCAAGAAGGAAGTTTGAAATTTTTAGGTCAAGAACTTTATGGAGCTAGCAATGAGCAATTAGTACAAGTACGTCGCTATATTGGTTATATTTTTCAAGCTAATAACTTGCTAGATTTCTTAACAGCTAGACAAAATGTTCAGATGTCACTTGAGTTACACAAAAATATTACCAAATTGCAAGCTTGCAATCAATCAGAAGCGATGCTTAATAACGTTAAACTAGATAATCGAGTGAATTACTATCCACCTGATCTTTCAGGAGGACAAAAACAAAGAGTTGCAATTGCCCGCGCTTTAGTTAGTCGTCCCAAATTGGTTTTAGCCGATGAACCTACTGCTGCTTTGGATAGTAAGTCAGGTCGAGATATTGTCACCTTGATGCAACAACTAGCTAAAGAGCAAAATTGTGCCATTTTAATAGTTACTCACGATAACCGAATTTTAGATGTTGCAGATCGCATTATTCATATGGAAGACGGTCGGCTGATTAAAGAAGTGTAGTTTAGCTAAAACATGTTTAATATCATGTTCGCTTGAAAACTTATCGTTAGGGCTGACGCGGAGACACGGGGAGACGGAGACGCACAGAAATTAGTTTATTACTACGCTTTAAATGTCAGAACTGGACTCAACCGGGCTACAACATCTATTATTTCTGCATTAACTTGGACATCAATTACAGACTCAATTGGTTTGTAAGCTGCGGGTGCTTCTTCAATTCGGCGTTCTTTACGTAAGGTGATGCAGTCTACTCCAGTTAATCCTAGTTCTGCTTCAGTTTGCAATGCACCTCTGCGGTTGAGTTCAAAACGCGATCGCGCCCTTCCCGCCCCATGTGATGCAGAATAGCAAAAGGCTGGATTACCTCTGCCCACCATTAAATAAGAATAAGCACCCATTGAACCGGGGATAATCACTGGTTGTCCTGCATAGGCGGGACATGCACCTTTGCGTGTTACCCACTTATTAATCTGGGATTGTGCAGATGTTGCATATAACATCTCCATATCTTCAACTTGGGGCAAGGTGATGTTATGCGGCAAGTCATAAACTAGAGGTGCGGCCACATCTCCATAGACTTCTCGCAAACGCAGACGTAGCAGTTCTGCCAAAAGCAAGCGATTGACGAAGCCATAGTTAGCAGCAGTGGCTTCAGCTTGTAGGTAGCTGGTAACTAGTTCAGGATGAGAATGAGTAGATAAGGGAAAAATTTGAGCATCGGGATATTTAAGCCCTTTTGGCCAAGTTGCTTTGGCACGATCTCGCCACATTCCCCCAATATACTTACCTACATTGCGAGAACCAGAGTGAATCATAAAAGTGATCTGACCTTCTCGCACTCCCCAAATGTGCGCTAAAGCTCGATTTTCTACTCTATCAACTCGCTGCACTTCCACAAAATGGTTGCCAGAACCGATAGTTGCCAGTCCACCGTCGCGTACTAGCCCATCATCGGGAACCAGTTCTGGTGGTGCTAGTTTCCAACTACCATCCATTGAACCACCTAAAAAGATGCGTTGGCCGAAGGCGTTGGCGAAGCCATCGCTTTCTTGAGTAAGTTGATGCAAATCAGATTTAACTACACTTCCTGTAGGGTGGTCTAGCATCGCATCTAGCCAACCAGGAACGCCATCCTCAAATAAAGCACGCATCGCGCCGGCAGTCATGGTTACATCGCGCGTACCAAAAAAGTAATCTCCTTTCATGAGTTCTACAAATTGGTGGCGCTTTGCCAAGAATTCGTCAATTGTTAAGTCGGCAACGTGCAAGCGCATCCCACAATTAATATCAGAACCGAGGGCACTAGGAATAACTTGACCCTCAGTTTCGACGACTGAACCAATAGCAACGCCTGCATCACCAGGGTGAAAGTCAGGTGTTGCACAGGCGCGACACACACACCCACCAGCGGGATGACGAACATTTGCGAGATTCGCTAACTGCTTTAGTGCTTTAGCTTCTATAGGAAAACCTTCCGGTAGCAGAACTTCAGCTACAGGGGCATCAGGAGAATTAGCTAAACGGACAGAATAAGTGTGTTGGTAATAAGTTACATCCAAACCCTGCCGTGATAATGCACGTAGGAGACGTTTAATATTTTTTGGCTGCATGAAAACTCCAAATAGAGTCTTAAAAAAGACCTTTTGTTGTGAAGAGATTGAGAGACATGGGTTCAGCAGCCGCGTCTCAAGTGCTAGGAGGGTGATTTTTCCTAAAGTATAGGAAAATCAATAGGCAAATTCTTACTAATTTGGTTATACAGCCTTAATAACACATCCTTCCATGAGGTGACAAGTATTTTGCGTTACACCATTACATCTCACAAGTTTTGATGTGGGAAATCGAGGTAATTGCAAATTTATCATAGATATGGTGCATTAATTGCATTACCTAGACCTTACCAGCGTCTTACAGATGCGATCCTCATGTTAGGGAATATAGATCAATGCCCCTGGCCAGCACCAGGGGCTTTTTATGTGATGAAAGGGAACAGGGCAAGAGGACGCGGGGACGCGGAGAAAATTTCTCCCTACTCCCTACTCCCTACTCCCTACTCCCTACTCCCTACTCCCTACTCCCT
>NZ_JCACKM010000177.1:0-13023 GCF_059505385.1 Desmonostoc vinosum | reverse complement strand
GTCCCCAGTCCCCAGTCCCCAGTCCCCAGTCCCCAGTCCCCAGTCCCCAGTCCTCACACCCAAGCTCGGTCATATTGCACAGGCCAGAGTTTCTCATGTCCTAGCTGTTTAGCCGCAAGGTGCGGCCAGTAGGGATTACGCAGCAGTTCGCGCCCCAACAACACTACATCAGCTGCTCCTGTACGAATAATCTGATCTGCTTGTTCGGGGGATGTAATTAAACCTACGGCTCCTGTATAAATATTTGCTTCTTTGCGAATACGTTCAGCAAAATTAGTCTGATAACTGGGTTTAACCGGGATGTTGATGCCCGGTATGATACCCCCTGAAGAACAGTCAATGAGGTCAACTCCCAAATACTTGAGTTTGCTACTCAAAGCTATGCTTTGCTCTATATCCCAACCCTTTTCCACCCAATCAGTTGCAGAGACGCGTACCCAAAGTGGATTTGTCTGTGGCCACACCTCTCGCACTCCTTGAACAACCTCTCTCAACAGACGGGTACGGTTTTCAAAGCTACCACCATAATTATCTGTGCGATGGTTAGCCAAAGGTGAGAGAAATTGATGCAGCAAGTAACCATGGGCAGCATGGATTTCAATTACCTTGAATCCAGCTTGCAGAGAACGTTTAGCAGCTTCCACAAAGGCGTCAATCACTTGCTGAATGCCGACGAGAGTGAGAGCTTCAGGTACTGGGCTATCTTTGCTAAAAGCGATCGCACTACTCGAAACCACAGGACGCCAACCTTCCTGAGATTCATCTAGTGCTTTTCCTCCTTTACTTGGTTTAGCAGTACTAGCCTTTCTACCTGCATGAGCGAGTTGAATACCTGCAACAGAGCCAAGGTTATGAATTATTTCGACAGTCTTGGCTAAAGTGTCTATATGTGCGTCTGACCAGATTCCCAAATCTTGTGGACTAATGCGCCCACGAGGCTCAACAGCTGCGGCCTCTGTTAGGACTACAGCTGCACCACCAACTGCACGAGAAGCTAAATGAACCAAATGCCAGTCATTGGCATATCCATCTGTACTTGAGTATTGACACATCGGTGAAACAGCGATGCGATTGCGAAAGGTAATTTCACGAATCTTGAGTGGTTCAAATAGGTGTGTCATTAATCCTAGATTCCTTCTGTTGTGAGAAAGGGCAGGGGGAGCAAGCCTTCTATTTTTAAGATAAATGAAGGGGAATGAGGAGAAGGGGAATGAGGAATTAGGAATTGTCATTGATTATTCTCCGCGTCCCCGCGTCCCCGCGTCTCCTCATCCCCGCCTCCCTCATGTATCTATTAAGTAATTTGTAATCAATATTTATCTAAAAAAGTAGACCTAATGAGAGATGCGATCGCTCGCAATTGTGGTCTAATTGATCTAATCAGGCACTAAATATTAAAAAAATCTAAAAATGATTGAAAAGCATATGCACAATTAAAATTGTTGAAAGTGCGATCGCTGCAACCAGGCGATATCTACTGCCGCTAATTTTTAAATAGTGATAGATATCACGTCGTAAAAAAAATATCTTAGAGTTCATCCGTGTTGAGTTATTTCTTGGACAATGACATCGGCTGCATTTAACGTCACCAGTTCACACCAGAATTTCACAGCGTTAAGTTGTTTTGTTCTGGAAATTTCTAATGTTCCCTATAAAAAACAGAGAAAATATGCCCAAACTTGAAAGGCCACAACCTCCTGTATTCGAGCGAGTTGAGGAAGAACGCTTGCATCGCAAGCAACGCCTAGCCGCTGCTTTTCGCCTGTTTGCTCGATTTGGATTTACTGAGGGAATTGCAGGTCATATTACAGCTCGCGATCCTGAGTTTACAGATCATTTTTGGGTAAATCCTTTTGGGACATACTTCGGACATATCCGAGTTTCCGACTTGATTTTAGTTGACAAAGAGGGGGAAGTTGTTAAAGGCGATCAACCCGTGAATCAATCTGCCTTTGCTATCCATTCTCAAATTCATGAAGCTCGACCCGATATTATTGCCGCAGCGCACGCCCATTCAATTTATGCTAAAGCTTGGTCTAGTATCGGTCGCCTAATCGATCCGCTCACACAAGACTCCTGCGCTTTCTACGAAGATCATGCGCTGTATGATGACTATACAGGTGTGGTAGTGGATATTTCCGAAGGTCAGCAAATAGCTGAAACTTTAGGCGAGAAGAAAGCTTTGATTTTACGTAACCATGGCATTCTCACTGTAGGACATTCAGTGGATGAAGCAGCTTCATGGTATTTTAACCTTGAGCGATCGTGTCAAGCCCAACTATTAGCAGAAGCTGCGGGTAGACCCAGGATCATTAATCACGAAACAGCTCGTTTAACACAAAGTCAAGTGGGGTCACATATCAGTGGTTGGTTTGGCTTTCAACCGCTTTATGACAGAATTGTGCGCGATGAACCCGATTTACTGGAATAGGGAGTGGGGGAAGAAGTATTTTGATATCATAGCTGTGGTTTTTTTCTGTGAGTAGCTGTCTTAAAAATGGGTAGTAGGGAGATGATTAGTTTGTTGTGATATTAACGCATCTTATTTAAAAGTAAGCTTGTACTCAAGTGCAAAGTTATAAAATTAATAAGAACCGTTTTTCTCAATCAAAAATCAAAAAAAATATATTATGACTTTTTATCCTCCCTTCATACCGCAATCTGACCCTCCACTGCCACCTTGGGAAACCCTGCCAACAATGTATGATTTACCTAGTGATAACCCAGAGGAACCAGGTTTGCCGGATGATTTTCACTTTTTACAGCCTTTACTTTTATATTTAACTTTTCAGCCGATTAACTGGAATCCAGAACTAGTTTATAGTGCTGCTGATCTCAATCTTTACTACACTATCCAGCATCCTTTATGGTACAAACGCCCCGATTGGTTTGGTGCAGTTGGAGTATCAAAATTATATAAAGGTAAAGACTTACGTTTAAGTTATGTAACTTGGCAAGAGCCTGCTAATCCCTTTGTGATTGTAGAGTTATTATCTCCAGGTACAGAAGACGAAGATTTAGGTATCAAAACAAGTTCCCCAAATAAACCTCCTAGCAAATGGGAAGTTTATGAACGAATTCTGAGGATTCCCTATTATGTCGTGTTTAGTCGCTATACTAATGAACTCCAAGCATTTCACTTAGTAGGCGGTCACTACGAAGCTATGAATTTGACTGATGGACGCTTACTAATGCCAGAGATAGATTTAAGTTTAGGCTTATGGCAAGGGTCATTTCGAGATATTGAAAGGTTGTGGCTGAGGTGGTTCACTTTATCAGGAGAGTTAATTCCCGAACCCAGCGAGGAAGTTGCCGCAGCCACCGAACGAGTTATTCTTGCTCAACAAGAGGCTAGAGAGGCTAGACAAGAGGCTGAACAAGCAAAAAGAAAAGCGGAACAACTAGCAGAACGTTTACGTCAGCTAGGCGTGAATCCTGATGATTTGGGTTAATTAAGTCAGCAAACCCTTGTATTTTATAGATAGTCTTCAAATAATGATTTTGGACTAATCTAGAAACCCTTGTTGGATAAGAGGTGTGTTTAATTCACATCAATCAGGCATAATTATTGTCACTTTAACCGATAGCTTTTGTAACCAACGCTGAGGTAGTTATTTAATCACAGCATTAAGTTACAAAAAAGTTAATTTTTGAGAGCGATCGCATATTTTGCACTTGAAATATATATAATACTTATCTCTAGCAAGTCTACAGCGACTTCAACCTTTCCAAAAATCATGTGTCACTCCGTTTTCTTTTATTCCAAACCTTAGTGCCAACTAAGTTACTAGAGGTAAGGTGCTGTTAATTGTGAAAGGCAACAGCAGGCAGAAGCACCCGCAGACATTACCGCAGACACTGCTGATGTTTTCGGTTGCTAAAATATCTAAATACGAGCAGTATTGCTGAAAACTACTCAGGGCAAAAAATCGTTTGTTTGGTTACACAACACCATCAACAGATTGTAGAAAAATGTATTTTCTCGCCTCAATAGTGGTGCTAACCTCAGTTTTAGAGATCATACAAGCTTTTATCGGCTAGAGTTTCTATTTTCTTCAATAAATCGATAATTTATCAATATAATCGCTAGGAGTGCGATGACATGTCACAGTCTCCTTTGACACGAGCAGAAATAACTGCTGGAACTCTAATCGATAATCGTTATATTATCCAAAAACTTTTGGGACAAGGCGGTTTAGGAAGAACTTATTTGGCGTTTGATACTCGACGCTTTAACGAAGCTTGCGTCCTCAAGGAATTTGCACCCATTGGTACAGGAGAAAATGGACTAGAGAAATCTCGCAACTTATTCAAAGTAGAAGCAAAAATTCTTCATCAGTTGCAACATCCGCAAATTCCCAGATTTTTAGCTTGTTTTGAAGGAGAGGGAAGGCTGTTCTTAGTGCAAGAATATGTCGATGGTAAAACATATTCGAGACTGCTGGCAGAACGCCAACGTCAAGGAGCAACATTTTCTGAACAGGAAGCTACAGAGTGGCTGCTGAATTTGCTACCTGTTTTAGAATATGTCCACCAGCACAACATTATCCATCGAGATATTTCTCCTGACAATATCATGTTACCTGAAGGTAAAGATTTGCCAGTGTTAATTGATTTCGGTGTGGGAAAGCAAATTGCTGAATTCAATGAGGGAAAAAGTTCTGAGCAAATTACCTTTGTCGGCAAAATGTCTCTTGTTGGTAAAGTGGGATATGCTCCTCGTGAACAGATTAGCTTAGGTTTGTGTTCCCCTGGTAGTGACCTGTACGCTTTGGGAGTCACAACTATTGTACTACTCACAGGTAGAGACCCATCTTTACTAATGGATCAGTATTCTTTAGAGTGGAAATGGCGTTCTTACGCTGATGTGAGTAATGCTTTCGCTTTAATCATAGACCACATGCTAGCAGATACACCCAACAAGCGATATCAAACAGCGAGTGAAGTTCTCAACGATTTAAAGCGCTTGGGACAGCCAGAAATCATAACGCTGTCTGCAAAAGTTGTAGAATTACCTCCTAGTGTATTTGCTCCTGAATATCAAGCTACAGAAACAATGCCATATTTGTATAACCAAGATAACCAGATAAATAATCTATCCGGTATCCCACAGGTTCAGCAAATTGCACAACAACCTTCACTCAATCCAGGATTTATCCCACAGGTTCAGCAAATTGCACAACAGCCTTCACTCAATCCAGGATTTATCCAACGCTGTCAACAAGAGTTAGCTTATCACATCGGCCCCATGGCAAATTTAGTTATAGAAGAGATTTTAGCTCAAGATCCTTATATCTCTCCCTTTGAATTTGTAGAATTTATAGCTAGAGAAATTCCTGATTTTGAAGCAGCTTTTGCGTTTAAGAAAAACCTATTGTGAACAGTGAGGTATTTTTTTGAATTTGGAATTTTGAACTATTAAGTTCCTGTGTTTCCCTGAGAACGCTTGATTCTTTTCATTGCCATTTCTAAACTTAATTGCATCCGTTTAAAGGCTTTAGCAAGATTACCAATTTCATCATTAGATAACTGCTCAAACTCGACATCCATATGTCCTGTGCTAACTTCCTCTGCAACGCGAGTTATGCGCTTGAGCGGAATTACCACTTGTCGATTTAAGAAAAAGTTAACTAACAAGATAGTTGCAACAAAAACAGTTGAGACAATGAAGATAATCACTAAAGAGGATCGATTAGCTTTGTTAATAACTTTATTCGCTGGTACCGAGACAATTTGAGCGCCTATAATTTCATTTAGTTTCCATCCAAATCCATTAGTTGTGCCATAGAGAGCAATCATACTTGGAGGTGCAGCTTCAACCGTGCTGTGACATTTTAAACAACTTTCTTCAGAAATTGGTAGGGGACGAGCAATGTAAAATATGTCTCCACCAGGAATTGAGCGAAAACCACTGACTTCCTTAGTATTTGGGTTCTTTCGGAAATTTTCGACGATTTCTGTTTCAAAACCATCAGCCTTATCTCTCAAGTTAGTAGGATTGAGAGTTGCTTCTTTATAAAAAAAGTCGCGGAAGTCTGTCTTCTGTCGCAAAATGTCAAATACCTCTCGTGCTGAGTATGCAGGCACGCTTTGTGGTAAAAATCTAGTAGTCAATTTATCAGCTAGTTCTGGATTAATTTGAGTACTAGTATACTTACGAACAGAACTCATAGTTTCCATTACCATTAGCGCTGTCGAAGCAATATCTTGTCTAGCATTTCCTCTGAGCAAAGAAGAAAGTACAAATCCACTCAAACTCAGACCAAATACGAGTATTATGAGTAAGAAGATTGTAAATTTCTGTTTTAAATTTAAAGTTTTTAACATATTCTTAGATACTTGCAATTAAGGTTATGAGGAACCGACAAAGTTAAACTTATCGTTTACTCTAGCATGGTTAAATAACTAGAGATTTTAGTAATCAGACATAATTTAACTAAAGCTTTATAAAATCATATTACAATTAGAGATTACAAAAGTAATATCACAATTTATTCAAGATGGCTGGATTTAATTATTGTTAATTATTGAGTTTGATGACAATGCTCTTTCAATCACTAATTTGCAGTAATTGATGGTAATTCTATTTTAATCGCTCAAAACTTAAGTTTGTTGGTTAAGCTGAAGCCATGCCAAAATAAATACCAGGATTTGGCAATTATTACTAATGGTGTGGAATCCAGGAAAGCTTTTATTTGGGGGACGTTACATTATCATCAGCCAGCTAGGCGAAGGCGGAGTAGGCATTACCTATCTTGCCAAAAATCAACGGGACGAACTGCGAGTTATTAAAACCCTCAAAGAAGAAATCCTCAATCATCCTGCCTGGGTACTTCACCGCAACAAATTACGGCAAGATTTCCGTGATGAAGGTGTTCGGCTGGCTGTATGTCACCATCCTCACATAGTACAAATAGAGACAATTTTTGATGAAGGAACCATGCCTTGCATGGCGATGGAGTATATCGAAGGTGAAGATTTAGGTCAGCGTCTCAGGCGCATGGGTATTCTATCTGAAGCAGAAGCACTGTCATATATCCGGCAAATTGGCGACGCTTTGATGTTAATTCATAGTAAAGGTCTGCTGCATCGAGATCTTAAGCCGCGTAACATCATGATTCGCGTCAATAAACCTGAAGCTGTGCTGATAGATTTTGGTATTGCTAGAGAATTTGTTCCCAATGTCGTTCAAAGGCATACTGTTTATCGTACTCCTGGTTTTGCTCCGCCAGAACAGTACGAATTAGAAGCACCGCGAGGAGAATATATTGATATCTACGCTCTGGCTGCAACTTTGTATAATTTATTAACAGGAGTTATACCTACAAGCGCAGACGAAAGACGCCACAACATACCCCTAGAACCACCGCAATATTTTAATCCCAGTATTAGTAATAGAGTGAGTCTGGCGATTATGCGTGGTATGGATTTAGAGTCAACATATCGCCCTCAGTCTGTGAAAGAATGGTTGGATTTATTAAACTCTGACATTGAAGAGTATGTAACCACAAAACCACCGACAACGCCCGTAATACCTAATGAGGTGCAATATGTTACAGCGATCGCACCTCAACAACAAAACTGGCAATGTACCCATACCCTTAGAGGTCATTCCAGTATGGTTCAAGCGATCGCCATTAGTCCAGATGGGCAAATTATTGCTAGTGGTAGCAACGATTACACAATCAGACTTTGGCAACTCAGTACTGGCAAGTTGCTACGTCACCTCGGTCGTTGGTTCTCTGGTCATAACAGCATGGTTAGTTCTGTTGCCTTTAGCCCAATTTACCCAACCTCCAGTTCTCAAGGGGGAATTTTGGCTACCGGCAGTTGGGATAACACAATTAAACTGTGGCAAGTCAATACAGGTAAAGAACTCAGTACTTTTACAGGTCATGCCAGCTGGGTACATTCTGTAGCTTTCAGTCCCGATGGCAAGTTTTTGGCTAGTGGCAGTGCAGACTGTACAATCAAACTCTGGCAAGTACAAACAGGTAGAGAAATTCAAACTTTTACAGGACATTCTGACTCAGTTGGGGTAGTCGCCTTTAGTCAAGACGGGCAACTCCTTGCTAGTGGCAGCAGCGATAACACCATCAAACTTTGGCAAGTGTACACAAATAGAGAAATTTATACTCTCAGTGGTCATTCATTCTTTATTAACAGCGTCGCCTTTAGTCAAGATGGGCAACTCCTTGCTAGTGGCAGCAGCGATAATACCATCAAACTGTGGCACATTTACACAGGCAAAGAAATTCGTACTCTCAAAAGTCATTCCAATTCAGTGTGTTCAGTCGCCTTTACTCAAAATGGACAACTTCTTGCTAGTGGTAGTTGGGATCACACAATTAAAATGTGGCAAGTCCATACAGGTAGAGAGATTTGTACACTCACAGATCATACCAACTTTGTGAGAGCGATCGCCTTTAGTCCCGATGGCAAAACCTTAGTTAGTGGTGGTGATGACGACACCATCAAGATTTGGCGACAGAAGTGAATGAGGTATTAATTATTCTCCCGGTCACTGAGCGAAGTCGTACCCTGCGGGAAGCAAGCTACGCGCAGCGTCTCCGACAGGAGAAGTGCATCCCCCTTCTAGCTCTCCAGATAGAATTGCAACGGTCTAAGAATTGTCACAATAATGACGGCAACCGTTATATCTGAGCAATCATTTCTATGGGATTCGGTATTGGTGATTTATTCTGGATTTTCTTGCTGCTTTCTTCCTTACAGCCCATCTGGCAAAAACGTCAGATGGAATATCGCCGCTTTCGTGCTTTGCACGAATTTCAACGCGAACGCAACAGCCGGGTGATTTTACTAATTCACCGTCAAGAGTCCATTAGCTTATTAGGAATTCCTATATCTCGCTACATTACTATCGAAGACTCCGAACAGATACTGCGGGCAATTCGCCTCACCCCACCAGATATACCAATTGATTTAATTTTGCACACTCCTGGTGGTTTGGTATTAGCTACCGAACAAATTTCCAGAGCCTTAATTCGTCATACAGCAAAAGTTACCGTCTATGTACCTCATTACGCCATGAGTGGCGGTACAATGCTAGCCCTGGCCGCTGATGAAATTGTTATGGATGCTAACGCTGTTTTAGGCCCGGTTGATCCCCAACTTGGTAACTATCCGGCGGCGAGTATCCTAAAAGTAGTTGCAGATAAACCCATCAGCGAAATTGATGACCAAACTCTAATTATGGCAGACCTCTCAGGCAAAGCCATTCAACAAGTACAGCGGTTTGTACGGACTTTACTCAAAGATAGTATACCTAAGCAGAAAGTTCAGCCAGAAAACATCGAACCGATTATTGAAGCTTTGACAACTGGACGCGTCACCCATGACTATCCCATCACTGTTGAGGAAGCAACAGAAATGGGGCTGCCCATAACAGTCGGACTGCCCCGTTCGATTTATGAACTCATGGATTTATACCCACAACCCCAAGGAGGGCGACCCACCGTTCAGTATATTCCTATGCCTTACGATGATCGCCGCCCAATTTTACCCACACCCAAGGGCAGACCCTTAGAAGAACCGAATCAAATGAATTAATCACTAAATCGGCGAACGTGTGTCCCTCCCATCCCTTACAGAGTGAGATTCACGCCGATTTTTTTGATGATTTCTAGGGTGTAGTCGTAGGTGTCGCCGTTGGCGTGGTTGTTGGTGTCGCCGTTGGCGTCGCTGTTGGCGTGGTTGTTGGTGTCGCCGTTGGCGTGGTTGTCGGTGTCGCCGTTGGCGTCGCTGTCGGTGTCGCCGTTGGCGTCGCTGTCGGTTTAGCCGTTGGTTTAGCCGTTGGTTTAGCTGTTGGTGATGGCTTGGTAGCTGGCTGACCGATAACTTTCTTTGCTTCTTCGTTCAGCTTTTGGCGGAGTGCCAAATTAGCAATTCCTGTTTCTTGCAGCTGATATTTCTTCTGAAACTCCTTGACTACTTCTTCCGTCCGAGGGCCGTAAAATTGATCACGGGGGAGTGGCGGATTAGGCTTAATTACTGCATTCAAATTAGCTTGCAGAATTTGCATGATGTTGGCAGCAAAATCTTGGGTTTTGGGCCCCGCTATGCCATCAACAGAACTTAGCCTGTAGCCTTTCTGAAATTCACGGATTGCTTTTTTGGTTTCTTCATCCGTCAAAGGTGCATTTGTTACCTTGACGTTATAGCCTAATCCCCGCAATACAGCGCGGAATTGTTGTGGCGTATAGTTTTGCTTACGGGCAGCAAAACCTATGTCAGAAATTACTACGCCAGCAGTTACCAAGCAGATAGCAGTGATAGCCACGCTTGATTTTCCAAACCCACACCACATAATTTAAATCTCCTTTAGTCAAATCAGCAGAATAGAGATGTTAACACGCTATTTTAAGTTTCTTTAACATCTTTTTCTCGATTATTAACGATTTTTGATTAATTTCTCATATAGTGATTAAATTTATCTGAAATGTACAAAAAATAATTTATGTCATCCATCAAGAGAAGTACTTTAAATTAGTAGCAAAACTAGCGTAGAAAGGCTTGATAGTAAGTACTTGAGAAAACTTATATTTAAAAATTGTATAATATAAAACTAACAATGAATAATCAAAAATTCCCAAAGAGACGGAACCTTTGGTTTGAGAGATTAATGGCAATTACTGCCGCCGTAAACTTGGGTTTAGTCTTGTTTGATTTAAGTTACGTGGCTGGACGGGATTTTTATTTACGAAGTTTTCCCCAAATTATCCCTATTTACGATCGCATTAAAGGTATTGAACCACATCGCGACACCCAAAACTATCTAGAAACGGTAGCTGCCTTAGAAGAACAGGTCAGTCAGCTAGGTTTAAGGTCGCCGCAAACAAAAGCCAGACTAGAGGAATTAAATCGTCTCAGCGCCGAGATGATTGACACCAATCCATTCGAGGGAGTCGATAAGAGTGGGACTCTCGAAAAAATTAAACATCGTCTGCGCGATCGCGTCAATCAAAAATCTGCAAAACAAGCCTTTGCCACCTTTTGGAGTCAACCATACCTAACCAAAAACGGCTGGTTGCAGGAAATTAATTTTTTTAACCAGAAAATCCGACCGCTCATTGCCTCCAATTACTATCGTCAAATTGGCGAAAATGGTGAATTTGTCGATCATTTCTGGATGATTGACCTACCATTCGTGATTATCTTTGGCATTGAATTGCTAGGGCGTACCTTTTACATCAAACGCCGACATCCTACTTTAAGCTGGCTAGAAGCACTATCGTGGCGTTGGTATGACCTATTCTTGCTAATCCCCTTTGGGCGATGGTTGCGAATTATACCTGTAACCATCCGTCTTGACCAAGCACAATTAGTGAATTTTCGTCCAGTCAGGCGACAAATTCATCAGAGTGTTGTTGCCAATTTTGCTGAAGAAATCACCGAAATTGTCGTGGTGAGAGTAATTAATCAAATTCAGGTTTCGATTCAGCGAGGTGAATTAACCAAGTGGTTATTGCAACAAGAAAATTTACGCCCTTACATAGACATTAATAATGTTAATGAAATAGAAGCGATCGCTACTCTTGTAGTCAAAACAGTAGTTTACCAAGTACTACCCGAAATTCAACCTGCGATCGTTGCCATTTTGCGCCACAATATCGATACCGTTTTTCATCAAGTCCCCATCTACCGAAACCTCCAGAATCTCCCCGGCGTGGGACAGGCACAGACCCAAATCAGTGAGCAAATAGCAACCCAACTAACAGATAACCTCCAAAAAGCTTTAGTCAGTGCGATCGAAGATCCCATCGGAGCAAAACTCTCCAGTCAACTCATACAACGCTTCACCGAAGCACTAGGAGCCGAAATCCAGAAAAAACAGGTACTCTCAGAAATTCAGAGCTTACTTTGTGACTTTTTAGAAGAAATCAAGCTCAACTACGTCCAGCGTTTATCCCAAGAAGACATAGACCAAATTCTTGAGCAAACCAGACACCTAAGAACACAAACATCAGTTCCAGCAGTCATAGACAAAGGTACTGCGCTTCCGAAAACAAGGTAGGGGGATGCACTTCTCCTGTCGGAGACGCTGCGCGTAGCTTGCTTCCCGCAGGGTACGACTTCGCTCAGTGACCAGGGGATGAGGGAGCAAGAAAGACGGGTAGGTAGGCTGGGAGGGGAGAAAGATAATTACAATTCCCCATTCCCCATTCCCCATTCCCCATTCCCCATTCCCTATTTCCCTTGACTCTCAAATAAATGCGCTAAACTCAAATTAGCGGCGAACCAATGATGGTTCGTCACAAGACTTCTTGGAAGATATCCCTATCGCAGGAAGTGGGTCGATGCCCACTTTTTTTATTGAATTTTCGCATGACTCATCCCTTAGTACCACAAATTACTGATTTAGCGACACCAGTAGCAGAAGAACTGGGTTTAGAAGTTGTTGGTGTAGTTTTTCATACTAATCAACGTCCGCCAGTCTTGCGGGTAGATATCCGCAATCCTCAGCAGGACACTGGGTTGGATGATTGTGAGCGGATGAGTCGTGCTTTGGAAGTTTCTCTAGATGCGGCGGAGATCATTCCAGACGCTTATGTTTTAGAAGTGTCTAGTCCTGGTATTTCGCGGCAACTAGTAACAGACAGGGAGTTTATTTCTTTTAAAGGATTTCCTGTAATCATTTCCACTTCCCCTCCCCACGATGGACAGCAAGAGTGGACTGGTCAATTAATTCGCCGGGATGAGACAGCAGTTTACTTAAATCAAAAGGGTCGTGTAGTAGAAATTCCCCGCTCTGTAATTACTAGAGTGCAGCTAGATGAACGTCGATAAACGAGGGGCTAGAGGCTAGGGGTTAGAGGCTAGGGACTAAGGGCTAGAGGTTAGGGACTAGAGTAAAACTGTTCTCCAGTCCCTAGTCCCTAGTCCCCATTCCCCATTACCCCTAATCCCCACTCCCTCCGGGAGCGGGGGCCCCAGTCCCCAGTCCCCAGTCCCCAATCCCCAGTCCCCAGTCCCCAATCCCCAGTCCCCAGTCCCCAATCCCCA
>NZ_JCACKM010000176.1:0-13128 GCF_059505385.1 Desmonostoc vinosum | reverse complement strand
TGTCTCACCGCGTCTCCCTATCTCCGCGTCAGCCCAATCATAAGTCTTTAAACGGGCATGATAAGCTAATAGTCATTCAAATTGCATCCCCGCGTCTCCCCTTAAGCGCGTCCTCCGAAGTTTGCTCAACGGGGGGAACCCCCGCACGCAACTTCTCTCCGCGTCTTTCTGAGGCAAAGGATTATGCAAGTTAAAGGCAGATTAGCTTATCACCCGGCAATGGGTTGAGTCAGCACCAATAACCCCTCTTTATATGCCTGTCGTAAAGCAACAGCCTCGGCTACGATATGCTGAGCGCTCAATCCTTCTTCATCCATCATTCGTTGTAAGGTAGTCCCCGTCTGTTCGGAAGCTTCATGAATTGGCGGAATTTGACAGTATCTACCACCATTTTTGAGTCGTCGCCAAATACTGGGTTTTTCGGGTTTTGATTGTCTAGCAGTACGGTATTTTTTAGTTAGGGAACGTACAGCTTCTTGAGTGATTACACTTAAATCAAGCAGTGTATCTATTACTTGCTGATACTTCTTGTCATTTTCGGCTAGTTGATAGATAGTTCTAGGCTCAAGCTGTGCCAAGTCTTGGGGTGAAAACTTCCCAAATGCTGCTGCAATTTTGAGATATTTCTTTTCCTCGCCTTTCCAACCTTGATTATACAGTAATTTTTTATACTCTTTCGTTGAAAGCTGCTGTTTTTGCTCAGCCAACCAAAAAGCATGATGCAAAATCGTTTTAGTTGCATCTGCAAGTGTTTGGAAAGAAAAATTTCCTGCACTAATGCTCTTAGTTGCATCAGCTTTTTCTTCAACATATTGCTCAAACTGGGCTACAATTGCACCTTGCATTGATGTCATCATAAAGTATTGACCCTTTGTAAAAGGCGATGTCTAGCGACAAGAAGCAGAACTTCTACGCACTCTCAAGCAGCAGAGTTTTACTATCTCAAGAGTGATAACCAAGGCTAAAAGTTTTTTCACTAGAACAATTGTACTACTATCTTGAAAAGAAGAAACCTTAAACATACCCAAATTTGGAGCATACAAAGTAAATTTTTATACATACATTTCTTAAATTCTTGTAGAACAAGCTCTTTATACCAGTTCTCTAAAATCTGGCAACACATTCAAACCCCTCCCCACTCTTTATGAATCGTCCTCGGATTATCCAGCCTAATCAAAGCTATACTTTCAGCAAATATTTTGAACTCCCGTTTTCTCCAGAGGATATTCTTGCTGAACTTGGCTATGACTACGAGCGTGAACGGTTACAGTTACCAACAACAGAATACCCCGCTCAAATACAAGAATTACAACGAGTGATTGAACGCAACCTCAGAAGAGTTAAGCTGCTGAGTGAAGATGCACGCAAACAGGCAATTATTGCGCCCATACTACTAGAAGTGTGTGAAGTTACACAAACTCAATTAAATATTGAGTACGCTATCAATATTAGCGACCAGCTAAAAGGCAGCTTGGATTACTATATTAATAAAGGTGAAGGACTATTAGTCATTGAAGCTAAACAAGCGGATTTAAGTAGAGGATTTACACAGTTAGCAGTTGAATTGATTGCACTTGCTCAATGGGTAAATTTGGATAAACCGATTCTTTACGGAGTAGTAACAACTGGTGAAGATTGGCGATTTGCTAGATATAATCGTCAAGCCAAAAAAATTACTGAAGACCTAAAACTATATAGAGTACCAGAAGAACTACTAGAACTATTTAATATTTTAATTAGTATCTTAAATCAATGAAGAATGCTGAGTACTCTTTTTCTTACTCAGCACTCAGCAGTTGTACAGACGCGATTAACCGCGTCTCTACTCAGCACTCTAGGTAATGATCGTAACCTTACCTGTATCTAAATCGTAACGACCCCCAACAATTTTCAATTTACCAGACTGTATTTGCTTAGTTAAGAGTTGCGATCGCTTTAATTGCTCAATTTGATATTGCACATTGGCAACTACAGCATTCTCAACTGCATCACCAGACTGATTTTTAACCCTTTTCACAGCTGGTTTAATTGCCTTGACAAAACTACCAAGATCACCAAACAGTGATTCTTTGAGTACAGTTGCAGTTACAGCTCCGCATCGCTCATGTCCCAGCACCATCAATAATGGCGTATTTAACAAAATGACTGCATACTCAACACT
Source organism: Desmonostoc vinosum (assembly GCF_059505385.1). NCBI lineage: Bacteria > Bacillati > Cyanobacteriota > Cyanophyceae > Nostocales > Nostocaceae > Desmonostoc > Desmonostoc vinosum. Next base: position 10,967 of record NZ_JCACKM010000176.1, on the reverse strand, counting down.
ACCAACCGCTCCTGGGATAGCCACGTTCCCAGCAACCCGTACATCAAAGATATCACCGATGCCTTGATCAAAAACAATTTCTGCGGGCACTCTAGAATCTGCACAACTTAAAATCGTTGCGAATGGATGTTGAGCTTGAGCAACTTCTTGCAACCGAACCGCAGATTGATCTGGGTATTGGGGTTTATGCTCAACAAAGCGTTGATTTCCCTGTATCAGCTTTTGCAATGCGGCATCGGGACTGAGAGATTGTGGAGTTTTTGATTGTATTTCCTCAGCTTGAGCTTGTTCAACCCGCCAAACTAAATCGCTAGCAGACACCACCATCCCGAATGCTCCCGTGATTCCTAATTTCAAGAAATCACGACGTTCCATGAAATGCTTGTTTAAATTCATGATCCTCTTACAACGACGCTATGCATTTTACAGAACGTATCTCCATCACATCGGAGATATAACAAGTACCGCCAAACTTGTTGAGCAATGGTCTGAGGTTTTCGACAGCAGGCTTGAGTTGTTCTGGCATACAGAACGCGATGACGTAGGCATTATCAAGCCATGTCATGTCTAAATCTTCTGCCATGCCTTGTAATCCTCTGCCAGCCACATTGCGAATGACAATGTGACCATGTACACCTGACTTGTCTAAACTATCTAAAATTTTGCCTAGCTCAAACGAGTTGGCGATAATTTCTATCTTTTTGACTAAGTGCATAAAATTACCTCCAAAACAGGTTAATTCCGTACAGATACAACGGAATTCCCACAATAATATTGAATGGAAACGTCACTGCAAGAGCTGTAGAAACGTACAGACTAGGATTTGCTTCTGGAACAGTTAACCGCATAGCAGCTGGGACAGCTATGTAGGAAGCGCTGGCAGACAACACAGCAAACAACAGTGAATCTCCTTGAGGCATACCAATCAACTTGGCAATCAACAATCCAAGGCCCGCATTGAGTATTGGAATTAGTATGGCAAATGAAATGAGGAAAAATCCGGTTTTTTGCAAGTCTTTAATTCTTCTGGCGGCAACTAGTCCCATATCCAGCAGAAAGAACGTCAGAACACCATAAAACAAACCTTGAGTGAAGGGTTCTAAGACCTGCCAACCGTGTTCTCCTGTTAATACACCTATTAAAAGACTACCAACCAAGAGAAAGACTGAACTGTTAAGAAATGCTTCTTGCAAAACCTCCGGCCAAGAAAAGTCCCGTTTGCCATCGTCGGTAAATAGATTTACCAAGATCAGGCCAACAATGATGGCAGGAGATTCCATCAGGGCTAGGGCTGCCACCATATAACCATCAAAACTAATGCCAAGCTGACTAAGAAAAGCACTAGCGGTGATGAAAGTAACCGCACTGATAGAGCCGTAGGTTGCTGCGATCGCCGCAGCATCATAAGTATCCAGTTTCAGTCTTAAAATGAAAAAGGTGTAAATTGGTACGAAACAAGCCATGAGCATCGCTGCTAGGAGCGTCAGCACAACTTCCTGAGTCACTCCACTTTTGACCAGTTCTACTCCCCCTTTAAAACCAATCGCAAACAACAGATACAGCGAAAAGAGTTTGGGCACTGGTGCAGGAATTTCTAGATCTGACTTGACCAAAACAGCAATCATACCCAGAAAGAAAAACAGGATGGGTGGATTCAGGATGTTGGATATAATCAAGCTGACATCCATCTCCACTCCTCCTGATACTTTTGAGATTGACGATTACGGAAATTTTTCATCTTAAAAAATTTAGCGGTTGAATCATGATGTATCGTGTATCGCTACCCCATGTCAATTGGGTGACATAGATTGAGACTAATTTTTTGCATAAGTTTTTATGAGGTTATCTAAGTGTGTAGTTTTGAGAACAAGTTACAGTTAAACAGCAATTTGAACTATAATCTCAGACCTCTCGTGCAAGCAGACGAGCCTTTTCTTTGGCAAATGCTTTATGAAGCAGCTCACATGGCAGAAGAAGGCCAATTGACAGTGCAGGATGCGATGTATCATCCTGATTTGGCAAAATACGTTCAAAATTGGGGACATCAACCAGATGATCTGGGCTTTATTGCTAGCTTAATCAGCAGCAATCAACCAGTGGGGGCCGCATGGCTGCGTTTACTAACAAGCGAAAATCGAGGATATGGTTATATTAATGATCTAACTCCTGAACTAGCGATCGCAGTTCTGCCAAAATATAGAAATCAAGGTATAGGAACACAATTACTACATCATTTATTGACAACCGCTAAGGCAACTTATCCATCGGTTTCACTGAGTATTAGAAGCTCAAATCCAGCCTTGCATTTATATAAAAAATTAGGCTGGAAAGTCGTTGACGGTAGCGAGACGATTAACAGAGTTGGTGGCGTATCTTTTAAAATGAAACTAGATTTTGATTAGTTAAATATTTAATCTGCAAATCGCTATACTTGTGATCTAAATTTACCGACTTAAGCCAAGTGTCTTTTGAGTTTTGGGGAAACCAACCATGTTAGAGTACAACTTGCCGAGGTACTTACCTTCTGCCGAAGAATTACCAGATTCTGATGAGACACCTGTGGATAACGAGCTACAAGAATTGATACCAGGCTTACTAAAAGCAATATTACTAATATTGTGGGCAGAACGCATGGATTGGTTCTTCGGGGTAGATATGGGTATTTATTATCACCCCGATCATCCGGCGATTGTTCCAGATGGGTTTTTGAGCTTAGGAGTAGAGCGGTTTTATGATGAAGAACTTCGCCCCAGCTATGTACTATGGGATGAAAATGTTGTACCTATTTTGACACTAGAAGTAGTTTCCCAAAATTATCGTAAAGAATACAGCACCAAACTGGATGATTATGCAGCAATGGGTGTACTCTATTATGTAATTTATTCTTCTCGTCGTCGCCGCAAACCTCGTTTAGAAGTGCATAAATTAATTAATGGTAAGTATCAATTACAAGACGGAAATCCTGTTTGGCTACCAGAAATTGGCTTAGGAATTGGTTGTGAAAGAGGCAACTATTGCGGAGTAACACGAGAATGGATGTATTGGTATAACCAACAAGGACAACGGTATCCCACACCAGCAGAACAAATTAAGGAAGTAGAACAACGCGCTCAACTTGCAGAACAACGCGCTCAACAGCTAGCAGAACAATTAAAAGCGCTAGGGGTAAATCCAGATAATTTGAGTTAATACTAATTCTTGATAGAGATACACTTTTGATGCATCTCTACATGTTGATTTTGTTTCCTAATTTTGAGTCGTACCTGAAATCGCTGTATTTCTTCCCTGTTCCCTGTTCCTTTACCTAAATAGATAATTTATTTTGCACGACTACTTATGACATTCCTAATTCCACCTCTATTGCCCACAGTATCATTTTTGTAACGAGGGATGATATGAACACTAGTATGCATAATATTTTGACCAGCTTCTCTATTAATATTCATTCCTACATTAAAGCCATCAGGTGCAAATTCAGTTTTGAGAATTTGTTGGATTTTATTCGCCATCAACCAACACGCAGATTGTTCTTTAAATGGTAAATCGAAATAATTACTAACATGGCGTTTGGGAATCACTAAAACATGTCCTTTACTTAAAGGATAACCATCGAATATAGCATAGGCAGTTGCTGATTCAGTTAATAATTTTAAATGTCTATGAGGATTACAGAATATACATTTATTAGGTGAATTGCGCTGGTGATTATAATGGGTATATTCATAAAATTCTCGATGTTCATCTAGGTGAATTGAAGAAAAAGGCAGTTTAACAACACATTGATATGTAGGCTTTTTGTGTATATAATGTTCTCTAAATCCTTCTCTTTTAATATCTCTTCTAACAGCAAAATAAGCTTTGCCTCCTGGTTTTAATAAGTGTGATACTTCCATAATTACATGAGCTTGTTCTTCAGGAAATAAAACATTTAAAACATAAGAGCAAATGATTGTATCAAATTTTTCATGAGGATATTGAGGAAAATAATAGGGGTCATAGCCTGTAATATCACAACCTTTGTGGTGTAATACTTTCACATCATGACCAAAACCACAACCAAAATCTAATATTTTGCCTTGCAGTCGATTTTGATTTAATAAAAACTGTGCAGGAAATGACAGGTGAGTTCTTTCAATTGCTGTGAGATGACTGAATTGATTTTTTTGCTGTTTCATGAAACTTTAGTGCTGATATCTCCCCAATAGAAATTAGGGAGATGGGGGACTAATTATTATTCCCCTTTATGCGATCGCATCAGGGTCAACACCTAATTCACGTAACTTAGCTGCCAGTGTATCAGCACGTTGGCGTTCTTGTTCGGCACGTTGGCGTTCTTGTTCGGCACGTTGACGTTCTTGTTCGGCACGTTGACGTTCTTGTTCTGCTTGTTCATTGCTCCACAACAGCAAATTCCCCTCTTGATCCCACCACCGCAGCCAATTCATGGTTTGACATAGTCTTTCACCTGGCCAAATTCCCAAAAATAACTCTAATTCAGGAATCCAGAAACGCCCATTTGCATCTGCTGGTTGTAAAACATATTTTCCATTTTGCCAGCACCGGACTTCTATACTTGGTTCGTAGGGGTCGTAGGTGACGTAAGTTGGAATTTGGAGAATCCGTTCGTAAAAATAGAGCTTACCATAAGGTGGAGTTGAACGAATTGATAGCTCTCCACCCTCAGTATCTGACAGAAATTCCATCACAGTAGCAACAGGAGTGCCTTCTAAATTTGGCGTGTAACTACGCCGAATGACATTAACTCCTACAGCCTGCACTTGAGGCACGTAAAACCAATCAGGTGCTTTGACAACTATTTTTTTGTTAACTGTCGCTACTAATCCAAAATTAGAGCCAATGAGCATTTGGGGTTGGATGCGTTCTGCGGCTCCCAAAGCATCGGTAAGTGCCGCAGCCAGAGGTGGTTGCTGAATATTTTCCACTGGGTCGTCAGGTAAAATGAAATCGGCGGGAAGTGCTTCCCAACTAACAGTTGGTTCTTTTTGGATGGGATCTACTTTTAGAACCATAAAACTACTCTATGTGGATTTTTGATCTAAACGAGTGGCTTGTTCTAGCGCTGCTTTTTCTTTGGCTCTTTTAGCATAAGGCTGTAATTGGGCGCGATCGCAACCAGTTAAAATACTTAAATTTTCTAAAGTCATCCCTCGCATTAACATTTCTACTCGCCAAGTATGTTGTGCTTGAGCGATTATCGGTTTTTGTCCTTGCGGGGTTAACATTCCTTGTGTCCATGCTTGCCAATGTTCTGCAAGTTGCAATTCGGATATGGGTTTGCCTGTTTCATCCAAAAACATCGCTGGGTAACTATCTTTACGATTTTTTAGCCATTTGATTAAAGGATTGTTGGTATAGGAGCCATAGCGCTTACCCATAATCCATTGATTGACAGATACTTGGCGAACATATCCTGGAGTAGTGATTTGCAAAAAGTGCCCTTGATGATCGTAGACTTGGTGCGATCGCTGCAAGTTGACCATTTCTGTAGGAGATAGTCCTGCACCAAATAATACGTATGCTAAAGCAAAATCTTGTACTCCCAAGTTCTTAGCTTGTCGGAAAATTTCGTGAACTAAACTAGCTGGCAAGTCAGCTACAACCACAACACCATTGATTAAGCTGTCTGTTGTTGATTCTGCCACAGGTGACATCGCCCCGTGTAAAAACAACTCTACCAAATTCTCTAGAAAATCATCCCGATCTTCCCAAAGTTCATGAAATTCACTCGTAAACTCAATTACGGCATAACCCAAAAGCATTCCATTGAGCAAGCTGGCTAATTTTTCTGCCGGTAGATAGGTATTTAACTGTCCCTGCTGGATGATACTGCCTAAATATTGTGCTACGTAACGATTTGCCTCTGTTAATCCTCTTCCTAACGCACGGCGATTTTCTGCCGGAAATTGGTCGGCTTCACCTACCACAGACCTGACAAACTCTGGCACTCGTTCCAATGCAAGCAAGCTGTCGCTTGCATAATCTTTCAGAGCTTGATAAATATCCCCAGAAGGAGTTGCCCGCAGTACAAGAGATTCACCCAGATTTTTGAATGCTGCTGATTCTTCCAACACAGCCAGAAGCAGTCCATGCTTATTGCCAAAATTCCGAAACAGCGTCACCTCATTAACTTCTGCTTTTTCGGCTATTTGACGGGTTGTAGTGGCACTGACTCCCTGAGCAGTAAATAACTCTAATGCTGCTTGAATCAGGCGTTGACGAGTCGAAAGCGATGAAGATGTCATACAAAAATGCAAGTGCTACTTGCATAAAAATTCAAGAATTGCTAACATATCGAATGTAAGTGATACTTGCTCTACTGTAGCGAATTACAGCACAGAGGTGGTCAATTCTTAGTGGAGTTGCACCCTACAAACAGCAAATCGCTTCATTATCCATCAACAAAAATTTTTTATGACCGCAAAGTATTTGGCGATCGCTTCTGAGCGAGGAAATTCACCACGACTCAGATGGATAAATGTGGTATTTTTTGCTACATTTCATGCTCTAGCCCTACTGGCTCCTTGGTTTTTCTCCTGGTCAGCATTAGGTTTAGCGGTGTTTCTCCACTGGTTGTGTGGGAGTATCGGTATTTGTTTGGGATACCACCGACTGCTGAGCCATCGGAGTTTTCAAGTACCTAAATGGTTGGAATATGCGATCGCGGTTATTGGAGCGTTAGCTCTCCAAGGAGGGCCAATTTTTTGGGTTGGTGGGCATCGCCAGCATCACGCCCACACCGAGGACATTGAACTAGATCCTTACTCAGCTGAGCGGGGATTTTGGTGGAGTCATATGATGTGGATTTTCTACCCACGTCCTGAGTTTTTTGATTATGAAATCTATCAAAAATATGCGCCTGATCTGGCACGACAACCTTTCTATCGCTGGTTAGATCGTTACTTCTTGTTGTTACAAATTCCTCTGGGACTGCTGCTATATGTCTTAGGGGGGTGGTCTTTTGTCATCTATGGCATATTTGTGAAGTCAGTCTTACTGTGGCATTCGACTTGGTTTGTGAATTCTGCATCACACCTTTGGGGCTACCGCACCTATGAAGCTAATGATGGGGCACGTAATTTGTGGTGGGTATCTTTAGTGACTTATGGGGAAGGGTGGCACAACAACCATCATACCTATCCCCATGTAGCCAAGTCTGGTTTTCATTGGTGGGAAATTGACGCTACTTGGTGGAGTATTAAAGTATTAAAAACGCTGGGTTTAGCAAAAAAAGTAGTGTTACCTCCGCAAAATGCAACTCAACGATAGATTGAAAGAGGAAGTTGTCTTCAAGTAGACAACTTCCTCTTTTTCAGGGTATGAATACAGTTGTTTGACCAGGATTGATAATCGTAATTACACCTGCCCACGTACACATTAATTTAGATGTATTATTCAGCGCTGGGCTTCTGGCAATCAGAACGGTAATCGAGCCAGGTGTCCATGGGGCGGGGATTACAGGTACACAAGGCATAGGAGTCAATACGCCAGATGCTGCTGCGGTAGCAGACGCAACTGATGGATTTGCTAGAGACGAACACATGCCAAAAGGCTTGATATTAACCATTGGTTTGTTATCTAAAATATTAGCATCTGGCGTGCGAGTGTTTACTCGGTTGATTGGCAGAACTGTTAGCAAACTTGGTGCCACACCAAAACTACACTTGAGCGTTGCGCCAGAACATACTTGCAGAGCCATAGTTTATTACCTCCACAAATTAATATACGATTTTCTAAACACTGTAGCGTAGCATTTATCAGGTTGTGTTGCAAAAATCTACAGAGCTTAGGCAGTATCACAGATTTTTAGCTTGCGTCTATTAAATAATTCGTAATTCGTAATGACGCGACGCTCCTGTGTCGCTAACGCTGACGCTCGTACCTCGCTACCGCTTCGCTAACGCTATCGCGGACTCGCTACCGCTGCGCTAACGTAATTAAGTTTTGTAACGGGGATTTAGTGCAAAGTCAGATCGGAGGAAACCTCCGATCTGACGGCAGTTGTTCATGGGGGAAACCACGCCACTTGCGCGGCTGCCGGGAAACCCGAAGGGCGCAGTGGCTCCCCAAGATCACACTGCCTCAACTTTGTAAGACCCCAATACAAAACTTGCCGATTATAGAACCGGGGGACTTAAACCCACGGAACTAGTTAAGTTAGATTATGCTTTTATGCTACACCATTAACTATAATTAGTATCTGCAACAAATCAGAGCGATCGCCCACATCAACGCCATCATCTTCAAAGCGTAATAGCTTAATACTTACCCAGCAATTTTAACAAAATTATCAAAAACGTGCTTTGGTGTTATTTTGCTTATCTATTGTTCCGCAGCAGGTTTGTGAATAAATCATTAGCGATCGCTGTACCCAGTAAAATTAATCCACAACCCAATACCATTGACAAAGTTATTGGTTCTCCCAAAACTATTGCACCCCAAAGCATAGCAAACATCGGCACTAAATAAGCAACTGTTAAAGCTCTGGTTGAGCCAACTTTGGCGATCAAGCGAAAGTAGATAATATAGGCTAATGCGGTTGAAAGCAGAGCCAGCGCGATTATAGCTAAAATAATTTTTGGTGTTGGCGTAGTACTTGGTACTGTAAAAGGTATCGCTGGTAAAAGAAAAATCGCTGCACTAAACAAAGAGCCTGTGGTTACAACCAAAGAAGGAACTCCCGCTAGTTGTTGCTTAGTATAAGGGGCGGCGATCGCATACATCAATGCTGCCAGCAATCCAGCACCCACTGCCATGATAAAAGCTGGTGTTGCTGCAAAGGTTTTCCATCCCACTAAAACCAAAACTCCAGCAAATCCCAATGCAAACCCGATTATTCGGCTAATGGTGAGATTTTCTTGCAACCAAACAAAAGCAACAACACCACCAAATAAAGGTGTAGTTGCGTTCAAAATTGAGGTAAACCCAGCAGGTAAAGACAAAGATGCAACCGCCAGCAAAAAAAATGGAATTGCTGAGTTAATGCAACCAAGAACGCACAAAGATAGCCAATGACGACGCATCTCACCCAAAAGATCCAATCGAACTAGCAAAGGCAGAAGTACCAAACTTGCAAGGAGAACACGGATTTCAGCTAGCCAAACCGGGCCTAGCACAGGTGATGCCATCCTCAGAAATAAAAAAGAACCGCCCCACAGCGCAGCTAGTAATAACAGTTCTGCAACATTTAAAATCTTCATCAAACAGCTGTCTCCACATCACGCATCAGGTTACTAGCTTCCCAGTCGAGAATCACCGTTTTGCGCTCTCTTCCCCAACGATAGCCACCCAACTCTCCAGATTCTCGAATTACACGATGACATGGAATGAAATATGCAACTGGATTTTTACCCACAGCGTTACCGACTGCTCTCACAGCTGTGGGACGACCAATAATGTTGGCTACATTTTGATATGTAGTCATACTTCCAAATGGTACTTTAAGAAGCGCACGCCAAACTTGAACTTGAAAATTAGTACCCTTAACCAACAGCGTTATAGATTGATTATTACTAAGGGCGTTGGGATGAGAAATTTGGTGACTAATGTTTTGAGTTGCTTGTTGATCACGAATAATTTTTGCCTTCTGCCATTGGAGATGAAGAACTTTTTCAGCATTTTGTTCATCTATCACATCCAGAAAATACAGGTTACAGATCCCACGAGGGGTTGTGGCGATGAGAGATTTACCAAAAGGAGTGTCATGAATTCCATAGCGAATTTCTAAACCCACTCCTTGTGTTTTAAATTCACCAGGAGACATCGCCTCTACCTTCACAAACAGATCATGTAAACGTCCCGGACTAGATAGACCAACATCTATACTTAAATCTAAAAGGCTTTTGGTTTGGGTAATCTTTGATTTTGCGTATTCAACAGTCAGGTATTGTAGAAAACGCTTTGGGCTAATACCTGCCCACTTTGTAAACAATCGTTGAAAGTGATATTCACTCAGATGTACATGTTCAGCTATGGTTGCTAGGTCAGGCTGACTCAAGTAATTTTGTCGCATAAACAAAATTGCTTGGGCAATTCGCTCATAATCTTCACTGTTATGGGAAGTTGGGTTTGTCGGAGAGTTCATACTGATAATGGTAAATCTGGTTTGTATGCATTTACTGTAACGATCGCCCAGACTCAAAACCACCCGTTTCTTGCGGTCAAAAACAGCAAAGGGGCAGCACTTCGACTTCGCTCAGTCACCGATTTTCGACTTCGCTCAGTCACCGAGGGAGAACTCGCATACATAATACAGGTTACTAAAATTACTTTTAAAACATCATCTTAAAATAGCGATCGCTAATTTTTGGTTAAATACTCTGATTTAAAATATAAAAGTTTGAATCACAATTTTTCTGCTATACTCTACTTTCACCACACAATATCAACGCTACAAAAAAGACCTCTTCGTTTAACTATAACTTTTTAAAACTAGCGTCATGAAAAGATTGATACTTGCTCCCATTATGGTTTCTTTGCTCATCAGCATAGCAGGCTTGATAGCTATTGCTCAGAGTCCCAGAAACTATTTGCAGATGGGTATAAAATCGTCACAACTGTCTGCTAGATTAGACAAACCTCATGCTGTGAAAGTTGCTCAAACTCCCAGAGAAATTGGTGATAAAAAAGCTCTCAATTTAGTCTGGAAACTGCCACAAGTGCAACGCAAAGCCAGAGAAATTCAACGACTTTCTAGGGGAACTATCAAGGTGGCTGCAATTGTTGATAGTTCTCCCACCCCTAGCGAACCTTACTACAAAGTACGAGTTTATGAAGATGAACCAGACCACAATACAACGATTTATTGGTTTCGCGTATTGAATCCCAGTGGTGTGATTGAAGTCCTAGATATTTTGGAGAACAAATACATCTCCTTGGAAGAGTGGAAGGAGCAATTAAATAATTCGTAATTCGTAATGACGCGACGCTCCTGTGTCGCTCTAAGCGAA
>NZ_JCACKM010000175.1:0-13254 GCF_059505385.1 Desmonostoc vinosum | reverse complement strand
CATAGCTTCGCTTAGAGCGACAGAGGAGCGTCGCGTCATTACGAATTACGAATTATTTCATTTAGTGATGCCCACCATCACTAAATTAAGGAATTTAAAATATGTTACATAAATCATGGCATTACTCACCCATGTGCTAACTTAAGTTTAGTTATTTAGAATTCAGTTAAAATAAGTTGTTATATATTGCTGACACTATCCCAAAAATTAATGCTTGATTTCTTCAACATCTTAACTGAGTTCTCTCGCACCAACTGTGTGAGCATTTGTGCATTTCTTGTACCAGCAAACTTGCTTGCGACTTTATTGACAATTATCTTGACAGTATTTCGCCGTCCATCATATCAAGTTTGGCCATCTGCTGCGATCGCTACTATTTTCGCTTCCGTAATGATATTGCATGTTTATACCTGGTTTATTATTGGTGTAGTGATGGCTCCCACTTATATTTTATTGTGGCTTGCAATCACTTGTTTGCTCACTAATTTTGCAGCAATTATGTTTCAGCGAGCTTCCCTTCAATATCATTCCAAATCGTATTGAAACAAGCTTAATTGCTTATAAGCTAAAATATATCTAAGTTGCTAATTTGTCATTTACGTCGGATGTGAATTAAAAATGCCTTTTATCCCACAAGGGTTTCAAGATTAGCCTAAAATTAGTGGTCTCCAGATAAAAAAATATCCAAAATATAGTGGCGTGTCTAGCCTTAAATGCGGCAAAAAAATTGTAGGTTAGGTTAAGCGCAGCGAAACCTAATACCAAAATCCTTGTATCCTAAGAAAAAGCTGGAAGAGTAACTTTGAAGACTCCTCCAGTTAATTAATTAACAAAGCTATTAGCTTTTAGCTAATAGCTTTTTATATCATTTTCTTAAAACCAAGAGCCAAACTTGGAAGAATGACCGCCGCCAAATTTAGACGAATATCCGCCACCGCTGTGAGAGGAACCACCACCACCAGACCAGCCACCAGACAAACTACCAGAGAAACCGCCACTAAAACTACCAAAAAAACCACCTCCGATAGTTCCCATTTCCTGAGTGGCGAGTTCATTCAGAAAACTTTCGGAATCAACAAATAGATCATATCCAGCAGGATATAACTCTGTTATTTTGATATTAGCCATTAGGCTTACCCCTTTACTCTAGAGAAAATGTACTTTGAATCAAAAGTAAGATTAGACTAGACTTCATCTAGCCCTAATTTTGATATTTTCAAATTGAATCTATTAATTCAAGTCTTTGAGATTGATTGCTTAGACATAATTCTGTGAATTATGTCTGAATATATTTTTATCTATAGCAACGTGAAAACTAAGATACCCGACTTCTTTGAGAAATCGGGTATCTGGAGACCGCGAATTTTCACAAATCAGATAGGATTGCTATCTGAATTTAATTTTAAGAGGACTATAGTCTAGGAAATTCTTATATTTCCAAGCTGGAAATTTAATATTGATGCTTAATGTCTGGGTGCTATACACTCTTAAAATCCATCTTTTATCTAGATTTTATGTTTAAAAATTGAAATTTTTGTCTTTGTTTATATATGGACATAATTACTTGATTTATGTCTCATACACAAAAGATTTATTGCGAGACGCACAGCGCGAAAAATCCGATGGGCTTGCTTCAAGCCTACGGCTTAAACCATGGAGCTTCATTTTAAATTTGAGCGAAGCGATTAACGTTGTTGCATCTACATAGCTCAATAATATCGGAAGTCATTACTCAGTAAATATGTATAAATACTATATGATCATGCTTGTTTTAATTTTCTTCACAAGTTCCTCACATTTAGAAACTATATTCAAAATATAACCAGTTAGTTTTCAGTAAAAAGAGGCTATTTATCTAGCTACTTTGATTTGTAAATAACACTTTTATCGGCAGGTATTGAAAAAATATGTATTACTGTCCTTGCTGCTCTAATATACTTTTACAACACACACGTGGTTCAGAAACTTACTGGTTTTGCCGTAATTGTTGGCAAGAAATGCCAGTATTTAGTTGGAACAAATCTAATCAGTTAGTAGAGGCTGTTACAGGAGAATCATCTGCAATCCTTGAGAAAAGAAGAACCTTAAACAATACTGTTTATCTAAATAAACAACTCAAATCCATTACTGGGTGGATAGGACTACAAGATTTGCCTGCATAAAGTAATGGTAAATCTTGTCCTTGATCCGAAAAAGTGGGGGATTTACCCCCTTATTTTTTTGTTGGAAGTATTTCATCAGTATTTTTACACATATTTACAATCTTTTTTAATGTAGCATTTTTTACATATATTTTTGCTATTCCAAGTATTTAAACATATAAAAAACTTTGAAATATTGGTCATCTTTTTATTGATAAACCATAGGAACTTTACCCAATTATGTCTCCCTGTTGAATAAACTAGCCTTGTACGTTCAGCTACTAAACATGGCTAAGGATGTTGGTTACCTCTAATGTGATTAATTGCATTACCAAAAAGCCAAATCCTGTAGTCAAGCCAGCCTAAATCTAGAAGCGGCATCAGTTTAAAAATTAACTTACAAGTGATGGAGACCGGAAAAACATGAAAGCTACTTTTCAAAAAATTGCCCTTGGTGCTTCAATGATGATTAGCGTAGGTGCGATCGCCACTGCACCTGCACAAGCTGGCACCCTCTCTGGCGCTACAATTGGTGGAACCGCAGCCAGCGATTACTATGTATATGATGTTCAAGGCAATAAAACCGTACGCGTGCAAAACCCCACAATGGCAAATGTGCAAAGCGTATTAGGTGGCAATGCTGTACAGCCCACTGGCAACGTAGAGTTAAGAGCTAGCAGTGAACAACCTGGTTTCGACTTCACCAAAAACACCACCTTGACTGGACAAATTGGTGGTAAATCTCTCACCTTAAGCAGCCTTACTTTAAGTGACTGGACAAGTACATACAAAGATGGACTGAGCTTAGGACGGTATTGGTTTAATCAAGCATTAATTAATAATGGTTTAGGTAGCTTAGTTGGGACAAACACAACTGCTAACAATTTATTCAATACTTTTGTTAATAATGGAGGCTATCAACGTTTCAGTGACCCCAATATTTCCTACGTCAACCAAAATGACACTACTGGTTTAATCAGTATCGGTTTAGCAGGTCACTTAAATGCTACTAGCCTTTTATTACCTGTTGTACCTTCTAGTCTCCAACCACTTTTGGCTGGTAGAGTCATACAAGCTAGTGAAATTGTTAAATACACCTATAACGGTAAAACAGACTACTTATTCGGCTTTCAAGCTACCAATTCCGGGTTAACTGAATTAAGTGATGGTATATCTCACAGCGGTAATTATGAACTCACTATTCAAGGCGTACCTCCCGCAGCAGTGCCAGAACCTTCAGCAATACTTGGTTTACTAGGTTTTGCTGGTATCTTTGCCACACAACGCAAGCTCAAGAAAGCATCTAGTTAAAATTACGGTTTCAATACTGTAAACTCAGTAATACTTAGCATAAGTATTAATTTCAAGTTCAAAATCCAACATTGGTACAGGGGAGCAGTTAGCTCCTTTTTTTTATGCATATTGCCTGCTAATATCAAGTTTAATTGAAAACTGCTCAAGAGTACTAACACGGAGACGCGAGTATGCAGAGACACAGAGAGTTTTGAATAATAGCGATCATGCGAACTTGACACAATACAGGATTTATATCATTCCTAAATCCTTTACCATGTCTTTCTGTTTCTGTGTTCCTGCGTCAACTTTCTCCCCCCACTCCCTATATTTCTTGAGAGTTTAGCAAGTAGCTCTCCATAGATCTGGTAAAATTTCTTAAGTGTATTTACTTGCAGGATTTTGTAAAAAAAGTTTTGTAAAAAACTAGTTAATTTCACTCAGAATTCTAAAACTTTAATGAAGAAAAGCTTAGTTTTTGCTTAACTTTATGATTTAGGATAATATTGTTTACTAGGTATATAACTGTAGAGAAGTTTAATTTATTACTTGATTTGCCTACATTGCATTAAACGCTTCTCTTGTTTATTTTGTAGTTTTGTGTGTAGCGTTATTTTAGTTTCTGAGAATACATTACTAAATTTTGATTTGATCTTAACAGGTAGCAATGACAGCACAATTACTTACTGGAGATCGACAATTCGAGTCACAACAGGTTAGACGAATTTTACTAATTGAAGACAACGATGTGAACAGGATGTTTTTGAGTGATTATCTGAGTTATTTCGGATATGATGTCCACAGCTTGTCAGGTGGCTCTGCTTTTTTTTCAACTGTAGAGAAGTTCCAGCCGGATTTAATGCTCTTAGACTTAAAATTACCAGATATTGATGGTTATTCACTCCTAAAACAGATTCAGCAGAAACCAGATTTATCAAAGATACCCGTTATTGTGGTTTCAGCCTTTGCTTTCAAAGCAGACAAAGAACGAGCAATGGATTTGGGTGCAAGGCGTTATATTGTTAAACCTGTAAACCTCACGGATCTGATTCTGACAATAGAAGAAGAGTTTACTTGTCGCCACATAATTTAAACAATTCCAATTGTTCGTGTAGCTATACGAAGTTAGGATTTACGCATTGACAGGATGATCAAATAGTGTATTAAAAAATGGTGTCGTGTACTTTCAAGGTATCGGACAGTTAAAGAAATCAGCCAACCCTCGACAGTACAATATAATTTGGAACATCACACCCTGTTGTTGCTATCAAAGCCCAAGCATGGAGGGTACAGAACAAAGAAGATTTTTCCTTGCAGACATTAATTGGGTCTTTTATCCCAGTTTCAATAAAAAACCAGGGTTTTACCCCTGGCTTCATCAGCAATATTACAAACTTTCAAGTGAATTCCACTAAATCGTATTAGTCTTTAGGGGTAGCATAAAAGCTCAGATGATAGGGCGTACCCTTTGCTGGATGAACCTGAACTTCTCGCAGTACAGTTGTACCGCGCCATTCAATTTCTGGAATATTAAGTTCAATCTCTGTTTTGTTGACAGCAACTTGTTTGAGTAGACGCTCAACGACCTTGGCATCAACTACCAAAGAAACTGATTCGGCAACATTATGACCGTATAGATTGGCGGGTATTAAGCCAGAACGACGCAGAGCGTTTGGCTTACTTCCTTCAGGCCGTTTTTGAGATTCGACTGTAAGAGGCATAGGGGTTATCAGTTGTCAGTTATCAGTTGTCAGTTATCAGTTGTCATTTGTCATTTGTCATTTGCTAATGACTAATAACTATGACATTACTACACACTCAGTACTCAGTAGGCGGCTCAACGCCCCGCTACCGCGCTTCAACACTCAGTACTCATCACTCAGCACTGACTACGCGCTCAGTAAAGAAACGGGTGTACCGTCGGCTTGTAGTAGGGCGCGTTTGGGGCCGTGGATGGGGTCTTCTACGATGATAGTTTGATCGCGGCTAGCTCCTAAAGAAACGATCGCGATCGGGACTTCCATTAATTCTGCTAGGAATTTTAGATAGTCCAGTGCTTGCTGTGGCAAGTCTTCTAAGGTACGGCAGTCGCTTGTTGATACTTGCCAGCCTGGTAAGGTTTTGTAGATGGGGCGACACCGAGCAAACAAACGGGAACTGGTTGGGAAGTGTTCGCAGCGTTCACCATTAATCTCATAAGCAACACAAACTTTGATTTCCGCTAGTTCGTCAAGGACATCTAGTTTGGTAAGTGCCATACAATCCATGCCGTTAATGCGGACGGCATAGCGACCGATGACGGCATCAAACCAACCGCAACGACGTTTGCGTCCGGTGGTTGTGCCAAATTCGGCACCGCGATCGCACAGTAATTCTCCTAGTTCTCCGTCTAGTTCGGTGGGGAATGGGCCTTCTCCAACTCGCGTTGTGTACGCTTTGGAGACGCCAATGACGCGATCAATCATTGTCGGCCCTAGCCCTGTGCCAACGCAAGCCCCCCCTGCAACTGGGTTAGAGGAGGTGACATATGGGTAGGTTCCGTGATCTAAATCTAGAAGTGTGCCTTGTGCGCCCTCAAACAAAATGTTACGCCGCCGCTGAATTGCATCATATATTTTCAGCGAGGTATCAATAATGTAAGGCCGCAAACGTTCTGCATACCCCAGATATTCGTCAATGACTGCTTTGGGGTCTAAAGGCTGCAAATTGTACAGCTTTTCTAAAATGACGTTTTTATAATTGATCGTCCACTCTAACTGCTCACGTAGACCTTCAGGGTCAATCAAGTCTAAAACTCTGATACCTGTACGCTCTGATTTATCGGCGTAAGTCGGGCCGATACCTCGACCTGTTGTACCGATCTTATGAGTTCCCCGTCTCTCTTCCGATGCTTGATCAATCAAGCGATGGTAAGGCATCGTGACATGGGCTGTCTCAGATATCAGCAGTTTGTCAGTGGAAATATTTAGTTTTTCTAGTTGATCGAGTTCTGCTATCAAAATCTGTGGATCGATGACTGTCCCACAGCCGATGATACATGCGGTATCTGGGTACAAAATACCAGAGGGAATTAGGTGCAGTTTAAAGGTTTGACCATTAACTACAATGGTGTGTCCAGCATTGACACCCCCTTGATAACGTACCACAACGTCTGCGGAGCGGCTGAGTAAGTCTGTTATTTTACCTTTCCCTTCATCGCCCCACTGGGCACCTATGACAATGACGTTAGCCAAGCGTTTATATTAAGAGGTAAAGTTTCCACAAACAACTATTATTAGCAGATTTTGAGTTTTGTGTCAAGTCTACCCACAATAAGGTTTGGTTAAGAATTTTTGGGGAATTGGGGGTAAAGTAGTTTACACACCAGATGGCGAGGCTGTGGAATTGCACTGCTTTGTGGATTGTAATTAAAAAGCTGTTGGCGAAGTTTGGGCAGTGGGGAATTGCTTGTGTAGATAGAGTTAGTAAAGTGCAAAAGTTAGCAATTAAACCTAGTAATTTTACATACAAGATAATAAGTGTATGTTTAATTACAAAAGTAGTCGTTAAGTTAAGTGTGAAAAGTGTGAAAAGTGGGATGTTTTGTAGTAACCCTTGATTATGCTGTTGATAAGCTGTATTGTTAATGCATATTACATGGTCACTACGAAATCATATCTCTTCTATAACCAATGAAAAAAATATTACTGTTAGGGTTTGCTGTAGCACTTACTGCTGGAATTGTAACAATCCCTAATGGGGGTAGAACCGATGTCGTTAACGCACAACTAATAGACATAAATTTGGATACATCTAGCTCCACCTGTCCAACAAACAAGATATGTGTGTGGAGCAAGCAGCAATTTGAGGGTGTTCGCTCAATTTATAAGTACGATATTGAATTATTCTCTAATCGCGATGGTTCTCAGAAAAGATGTGTAGTGAGACTGGATAATTCCATAGATAATAACGAATTAGTAAACATTGGTCGCTCAATACGTAATAACAGTCCATGTAGATTATTCCTATACATACAAAGAGAGTTGAGAGGAACTGCAACTGATCTTGTGGTTGATCCGATTGCTCCAAACACTTCGAAGTCTGACAGTGGAGAGTTTCGCCAAATCCTGGCGGATCGACTCCAAAGACTTTAGCCGTCAACCGTGACAGTTGTATTTGTAGCGGCTTGCAAGGAAAGACGCAAACCGGAGTCAGCGCATGTCAAATCTGCTGCGATCGCTCCCTTTGAGTGGGCGCGGCGGGAAAGGATTGTGATTGCAAATATACCTAACGCTCTCATGGCTTCGACTTTCAGCGTATAAGTTTCTAAATCTGGGAGAAAAACTTTTCCTTCCCCCCAAGATAATTGCTGATGCCATTCTTGCTGATCTCTGACATGAAAATATTCACTTTCATGTGTCAGATAATAATGAGTTAATAATTGCCAATAATATCTCGCTTGGGCGATCGCCTCAGCTATTTCTGAGCTAAAATTTGCACAAAATCTTGATGTTCCTGACTTGCTATACCTTGTTGCAATACTTCTAAAACTTTCGCCAAATTTCCCGCTAATAAAGCCGCTTGATCTAACCACAATCCCGGAAATATTTGAGAGAATATTACACCATCTTTATTGGGTTCAACTTTTATATACTCCTCTTCATTTAACCTAAACCAATCAAATTGACCGTCATCAACTCGCCATACTAGATATTCTTGTACTCCATTGCGACGGTATACTTTGAGTTTTTGATGCAAATCTATTGAAACACTAGAAGCAGCGATTTCCACAATTAATTCGGTAGCACCATTCACATAGCCATCCTGACTAATAGTGGATTGTCCTCCAACTTCAATTCTCAGTAGTGCATCAGGTTGAGGTTCATTATCAAAATCAAGACGTACTGTAGCATTGTCACCCAATTCAATCCCTGGTGTAGCTGCCCAATAGTTTCCTAACCAAGTGATAATTCGAGCATGGGGATTGGCATGATTTTTTATCCGCAGGGGCGATGCCATGTAAACATTTCCTTCAATTAATTCTGCTTTTTTTAGATGAGGCATTGCTTGATAGCGACGCTCAAATTCAGCACGGGTGAGTTTGTCGCCGTTTTCTAAAGGCGGAATTATCAAAAGTTGAGCAGTTGCGTCAGCAGATATCATAATTTTCAAGGTTAATGGTGAATTACTGACACTATTAATTTTACTAGAGATTGCTGATCAAATTAGCCATCTAACCTGACGTATTATCATATCAATCGGGAAGAAATCGATGCTGACATTGTATACGAAGAAGCTTCTATGCGAGTGCATAGAAGCATTACATAAAGCTGGAAAGCTAGGATGAGCCAGATTCGTTATAAGCAATCTGTAGGAGATGGATTTTAAACCCCTATGTTTTTATAACTAACGACTTCCAATCGAAGTTACAATCAGCTTTTTGATACCTCGAATTTTTAGCATTAGCTAACATTAACTCATCACGTTGATGCCAAATAGTAAATATTTGCTCTCTGTCATCATTAAGCGTTTCTTTGTCAATTTGAAAAACTCCATTTGTCCGCTTCAGCTTTAAGCCCAACAAATCTAACAGTCGGCTAAGTATTTTTATTGCTGAAATTTGTTCTTCTTCTCTTCCTAAGTTAATCCCTAGCGCTCTTTTGATATGTTTACTATGCTGACAAGCAATACTTTTCAATAAGATTAAATCAGCATCGTTTTCCGTAAAGTATCTATCTGCTTCTAGAAACTGCAATATACCTAACGCTCTCATGGCTTCGACTTTCAGCGTATAAGTTTCTAAATCTGGGAGAAAAACTTTTCCTTCCCCCCAAGATAATTGCTGATGCCATTCTTGCTGATCTCTGACATGAAAATATTCACTTTCATGTGTCAGATAATAATGAGTTAATAATTGCCAATAATATCCTTTGTCATCCTGTAATTTCAGTAGTGGGGTAACTTCTGTGCAATATCTTTGTCTGATGATGTATTTATTGATTTGATTGCGTTCCTCATCGGTTAAGGAATGTTTGGCTACTAACAAATCATATTCTACGTAATCAATATCTCTAGCATTAGCTACAGCGGATGCTAATCTTAGTTGATTTTGCTGCTTAATTTCTTTAATTTTGCGCTTAATTTCTTTGGCTTTTTGCCGAGTTTGTGCCCAATCTTTCTGAACTTTGACGATTTCTAAAATTAGTCGTTTTCGGGTATCTAAGTCGTTAGAATCGGTAGCTAAAAAGGCAAGGCGTAAATCTCGAATGATATTATTGTGAACAGCATTACTGCGAATTTGTAATCGATGTCCATCAGCCATTAAACCATCTTGCATTGATTGACGGTAGAGGCGAATAGAAGCATTGACTCTTGCAGATAACTTCGCCCAAGTTCGTAAGTGAATAGGATCATGAACTAAAGGTAAATCTACATCTATTTTATGTAGTGGACTGAGTAAAGCTAAATTTTCTTTCTGATTTTCTTGATACCAATCAGACAGCAAGCGATAATTTGTACTACCACTACCAATTAAGCCAATACCCCGCTTAGCACACCAGACAACACGCGGTATATCACCCCGCACTCTTGCTAATGCTTGTCGTGCTTCCGAATCAGGAATTACCCCTTGAAAAATACCATAAACTCGGTCGAAGTGTTGCACGTCAATACTAATTCCTGTACCAAGACTAGGGGTAACAAAAATGCTGTCATACTCTGGAATTTTTTGATTAATAGCTGCGATAAAATCAACTGCTGCGTGGCCGGGTGTGTTTGTAGTTTGGCTACTAACTACGAGTGTTTTAGGATATTGCGATCGCAATTTTTGTAACCGCTCTCTCAGGTAACTTTCAATTGTTTCACAACTGTAACGTCCAGAGCGACTATCGGTAGTAACATAACACTTACGTCCTGCCAGTAAATCTAATTCTAATTGGTGAATCAGTGGAGTTGGATTAGGAGAATCATAAAAAGTCACATCCCAACCTTGTTGAGGTTTCCACTCATTAACAACTACCCAAGGTGTTAGTTTAATCCCCGCTAATCCTTGTAAATATTCTAGTGATACATCTGATAAATCAGCGTCTTGAGCAATTATTAATCCTCCAGTAGTTAAGACTGTGGATATGAGTTGCTGGAATAATTTTAAAATTTTGACTCGTTTATGTTTACAGGTATTACTGTTGAGTAGATGCCATAAAGATTGCTCTACTTCATCTAAAATTACGATTGCACCTTGCCAATCATCAGGATTAAGTTTCCAAATCGAATCAATACATAATCCCAAAGACTTAGTAACTGATAAAGAATAATTGCTAATAGATAACTTTGACTCTTCACCTATTCCCCATTCCCTATTACCCCTAATCCCCACTTCCTCTGGGAGCGGGGGCCCCGAGTTCCCCATTCCCCACTTAATACCAACTGTTTCACACAAATATCGTCCTAGTAAAATTCTGTGAGTAATTAGTAAAACACGCTGGTTTCTGCCTTTAGCTTGCTTGACAACAGCTTGCAATGCTGTGGTTTTGCCAGTTCCTTTTGCTGATTTAACTCCGACTAATCCAGATGTGGGTAAAGCTATTTCCCCTAAATAGGGACGATTAACAACAAGTGTAGCAGGAATTGTTAATTCGGTATGAGGTTTAGTTTGAGCTAGGTAAATTTCTAAATCAACACTTTGGCGATAAATTTTCTCGAATGCACTTGCACCTTTGGCAACGAGAAATTCATCAACACCTTTCTCAATTCCTGGAAGTTCAATCACTTTTACCAGGCAATTTTTTTGCTGGAATAAACAACCAAGTTGAGCGATCGCATTATTAACAGCTGCAATTTTATTGGGTTGAGTTTCAAAATCAAAGCAAATATAAAAGCTACGCTTGGTAATTGCAAAAATTGCTAAGTCAGGAATCAACTGACGCCGGGTAACTTTACCAAAGTCATCTTTAACAACTCGATAACCACTAGTAATTCCAGGAATTGCGATCGCTGCATAACCTTGTGTCAACAGTGCCGCCGCTTTCTTCACACCCTCACAAATTACCACGGGGATATTGCGTTCCATTATCCATTGCCAAAAGCCCTGGGCTTCACCATCAGCGGTGATACTGATATTGTTGGGCAAGGGTAAATTATAACGCTGAGCGACTTGTTCCCAAACAGGCAGCGAGACTCGTAAACAAAACACCCGCGTTGGCGTGCTGGGGGGATGCTCATATTTAATTGATTTACCTTTTTGATTCTGTCGGGGTTGGTTTGGCTTAAAGCATCCCCATTCCATCATTTGCCAATTGTTGAGGGGATCTAGCCCAGAACACCACCAACCACCTGCGGTGATGTGGTTATAACGTTGCAACCATCCACTTTTCACCATTCCCGTATTAGTGCGGGGTAGTAGTTCCGAAATTAACAAGTACTCATAAACATTGACGCCTTGGAGTGTTGTGAAATTAAGCTGCGTCAAGTGTAAATCTATACCACTGCTCTTGACTAGTTCCTCAAGGTGTTGGGGGTTTAAATAGTGCAGATGCATGGTGTGAGGCAATAAAGGAGGGACGATGGACTTAAAATTTAGCACGCATCCACATGATTTTTGATCGCAGAAATCATGATATTTTTTTGATATATTTTATACTTCGTTATTTAAAATACGTCGGTTAACATCTTACTGGCTGATTTTACCTACTGAGTTGTAAAAGTAATATTTTTGTATTGTGATATTTGTTCGCTGTTAAGTTTTATTTATCAGTAATTTTGTCATGGGGACTGGGGACTGGGGATTGGGGACTGGGGACTGGGGATTGGGGACGCGGAGAAATTTTCTCCCTCATCTCCCTCATCTCCCTCATCTCCCTCATCCCCCCCATCCCCCTCATCCCCCCACTCCTTTCACACGAGAATATCAATTTTTCCAGTGTCAAGATTGTAATAAGCACTAACAATTTTTAGTTTGCCTTCGTGGAGCGATCGCGCTAAGATTGTCGAGCTTTGCTGTAATTTAGCAGCTTGATATTTAATGTTGGCTATGACTGCATTCTCGGTTACATCACCAGTGAGTGAGTTGATGTTTGCTATAGCTGGTTTGATGTTTTCAACAATATAACCAATTCTGCCGGGGAGAAGTTCGTTTTTGATAGCTTCTGCTACTGCACCACATCTTCTATGACCCAACACTACAATCAACTGTGTACCCAATACAGCTGTAGAATATTCCAAACTGCCTATAGCCATGTCGCTCGCTACATTACCAGCAACTCGCACAACAAATAAATCCCCAAGTCCTTGATCGAAAATAATTTCCGTAGGAACTCTTGAATCTGCACAGCCTAATATAGCTGCAAAAGGATACTGTGCTTTAGCAACTAATCGTAAATGTTCCAGTGATTGATGAGGAGATTTACGTTTTTTATGTATGAATCTTTGATTGCCATCAAGTAGGTTTTGTAACGCTTGATCGAAGTTTATTGGATTAGGGTTAGCAGAATTAATATTAGCGATCGCACTTTGTTGTTCACTCCACAAACTCTCACTAAAAATAGTAGCTGTAATACCAGCGCCTACCAATTTTAATAGCTCACGACGACCCAAAAATCCATTAATTCGACTCATCAATGCTACCTAACAACAAAGCTGTTGTCAGCAAGATATCAAACTCAAGCAGGATACAAGAGTACCTTTTTACACGGTTTAACAGTTATTTCCAAATTCGATGTGGGGAATTGGGAACTTGTAATGAGCGAAGTCGTACCCTGCGGGATCTTAAGCTGTTCCATATATAACTTGCTAATTAGGGCGGGCAAGATGCCCACCCCACAAGAGTTTTATTTAATTTGATTAT